>NZ_JBHWJY010000049.1:0-65357 GCF_042731135.1 Streptomyces sp. NPDC059874 | reverse complement strand
GGGCTGGGTATTCGCGCGGGTCTGGCGGGCAATTCCAGCCCCGCCGGCGTTTGAGGCGCGGGGGTCCGGGGGCGGAGCCCCCGGCAGCGGCGCCGCACCGTGCGGCTAGAGCCAGCCCTTTTCGCGGGCTGCGCGTACCGCTTCGGCTCGGTTGCGGGCCGCCAGTTTTTGGATGGCCGTCGAGAGGTAGTTGCGGACCGTGCCCGGGGAGAGATGGAGACGGGCCGCCAGTTCCGCGTTCGTCGCGCCCGATTCCGCCGCCCGCAGGACCTCGCGTTCCCGGTCCGTGAGGGGGTTCGCGCCCTCCGCGAGGGCCGCCGCGGCCAGCGTGGGGTCGATGACGCGCTCCCCCGCCAGGGCCCTCCGTACCGCGTCCGCCAGCTGCGCGGCCGGGGCGTCCTTGACGAGGAACGCCGAGGCGCCCGCCTCCATCGCGCCCCGCAGGTAGCCGGGCCGGCCGAAGGTGGTCAGGATGACGATCCGGATGGCCGGGAAGGCCGAGCGGAGGGCCGCGGCCGCCTCGATGCCCGTCATGCCCGGCATCTCGATGTCCAGCAGCGCCACGTTCACGTCGTGCACGCGGGCCGCCTCCACCACCTCGTCGCCCCGGGCGACCTGGGCGAGTACCTCGATGTCCGGCTCCAGGCCGAGCAGCGCGGCGAGGGCCTCGCGGACCATCGACTGGTCCTCCGCCAGGAGGATGCGGATGGGGCGTGGGCTCATGACCGCGATCCTAGGGGGACGCGGGCGATCAGGCGGAAGCCGGATTTTCCGGCCGGGCCCGCCGACAGGGTGCCGCCGACCGCCTCCAGGCGTTCCGTCAGGCCCGTGAGGCCGTTCCCGGGAGCGCCGGGCCCGCCGGGGCCGCCCGAGCCGTCGTCGGTGACCGCCAGTTCCACCACCGGCCCCTCCAGGGTCTGCGTCGTCTGCAGGGTGACCGCACACCGCTTCGCGCCGCTGTGCCGGACCACGTTCGTCACCGCCTCGCGCAGCGACCAGGCCAGGGCCGACTCCTGTTCCTCGGTCAGTTCCTCGGGCAGGTCCGCCGTCTCCCCCGTCGGGAGCCCCGCCACCACCCCGGCCGCGGCCAGCGCGGTCCGCGCGCCCGCGAGTTCGCCGGGCAGGGTGGGCCTGCGGTAGCCGCTGACGGCCTCCCGTACGTCGACCAGCGCCTGCCGGCTGACCCGCTCGATGTCCGCGACCTGCTGGGCGGCCGCCTCGGGCCGGTCGGGCAGCATCCGCCCGGCCAGCTCGCTCTTGAGCGTGATCAGGGACAGCGAGTGACCCAGCAGGTCGTGCAGGTCGCGGGCCATCCGCAGGCGTTCCTCGTTGGCGGCGAGCTGCGCCACCGTGGCCCGCGCCTCGCGCAGTTCGATGGTGGTACGGAGCATCGCGCCCACGCCGATCATCGCGAAGCCGCCCATCAGGGACGGGATCAGCAGGCCCGCCAGGTAGGCGGTCCCGCCGGGTACCGCGTAGGCCGTGGCCGTCAGCAGTGCGGTCGCGCCCGGGACCGTCCAGCGGGCGACCTTCGCGGGGAGGGCGGCGCCCGAGGAGATGGCCACGTAGACGAAGAGCACGAGCCATTCGCGGCCCAGGGTCAGCGACAGGACCATCGCCTGCGCGGCGAGCACCGCCAGGGAGGCCAGGACCCGCGGCACCGCCATCTGCCGGACGGTGCGGAAGACCAGCACCAGGTACCAGGCGACGAAGGCCGCGAGGCCCAGGCCGCCGAGCAACCGCACCCCGGGGCTGTGGCCCCCGTTCACGAGGTCGGTGACGGGCGCGCTCAGGTAGAAGAGCCAGATGCCGATCCAGAGGGCCTTCACCAGCTGCTGACGGAGGGTCAACGGCCCCAGGCCGATGCCGATCCGTGCCCCGGGGGCGTCCTCGTCTTCCTTGGTCAGAGCCACGGGTTCACGCCTTCAGGGAGTCCTTGCGGTACAGCCAGGCGGCCGCACCGGTGAACAGTACGAAGTACACCGCGAGGATCGCCACGTCCTTGGCCTGGGGCGCGCCACCGAGCTCGATGGCCTGGCCGAGGCCGGCGTAGGCGTGGGTGGGGAGCCACTCGGCGATGTTCTGGAGCCACTGCGGGAAGTTCGCCGTGGGCATCCACAGCCCGCCGAGGATCGACAGGCCGAAGTAGATCAGCATGGTGACGGGGCGGACGCTGTCCCCGCTCACGAGGTACCCGAGGGCGACGCCGAGCGCCGCGAAGACCAGGCTGCCGGCCCAGATCGCCCCGGTGAGGGCGAGCCACTGCCAGGCGTCGAACCGTACGTCCTTCACGGCGGCGGCCACCGCGAAGACGACCAGGATGGCCGGGAGGGAGAGCACGCCGGCGCCGGCGGTCTTGGCGAGTACGTAGCCGCGGCCGGGGAGGGGGGTCAGCCGCAGCTGCCGGACCCAGCCCTTCTCGCGTTCCTTGGCGATGCGTTCGCTGTTGCCCATCAGGACGGCTGTCAGGGCGCCGAAGGAAGCCATGGCGACCATGTAGAAGGCGGGCATGGTCAGTTCGGTGCCCATGACCTTGGTGGTGCCGTCGAGGGTGCCGCCGAGCATCAGGAACAGGGCGGCCGGATAGAGGATCGTGAAGAACAGGTACTTCTTGTTGCGCAGGGCGCGGACGATCTCCAGCTTGACGAGGGAGCTCGTTGAAGTGTTCAGCATCGGGTGGCCTCCTCGGCCTCGGTGAGGGCGATGAAGGCCTGCTCCAGGCCGAGGCCCGCGACCTCCAGATTGCGGGGGTAGAGCCCCAGCGCGTACAGGGCGTGGACGGTCGCGTCGGCGTCGCGCGACTGGATCCGTACGGTGTCGCCGTGCCGCTCGAAGGCCGTCAGGAAGGGCAGCGCTCGCAGGGGTGCGGTGTCGACGGGGCCGGTCAGGTCGAAGGAGATCCTCCGGGCTCCGGCCTTCGCCTTGATCTCGGCGGCGGTGCCGTCGGCGAGCACCCGGCCCTTGGAGAGGACGATCACCCGGTCGGCGATCGCGTCGGCCTCTTCCAGGTAGTGCGTGGCGAACAGGACGGTGCGGCCCCGGTCGGCCTGTTCCCGCATGGTGGCCCAGAAGGCCTGGCGGGACGTGACGTCCATGCCGGTGGTCGGCTCGTCGAGCACGATGAGGTCGCTGTCGCCGACCGTGGCGAGCGCGAAGCGCACGCGCTGCTCCTGGCCGCCGGAGAGTTTGTCGACCTTGCGGTCGGCGATCTTGTCGATGCCGGCCCGGGAGAGGACCTGGTCGACGGGGTGCGGCCGGGGGTGCAGGGCGCAGCCGAGCGCCACGATCTCCCGTACGGTCACCTCCTCCATCAGGCCGCCGCTCTGGAGCATCGCGCCGACCCGGCCGGCGGCCACGGCCTCGCGCGGGGTGCCGTCGAAGAGCCGGACGGAGCCGGAGTCGGCCGGTCGCAGGCCGAGGAGGAGGTCGAGGGTGGTGGACTTGCCGGCGCCGTTGGGGCCGAGGAGCGCGACGGTCTCGCCCGGGTGGAGCGTGAGGGAGAGGCCGTCGACCGCCCGGACCGTGCCGTAGCTCTTGGTCACGTTCTCGAAGCTCACCACGGGCTTGGTGGCGGGCTGCGCGGTGCGTGCCGCGGTCGTCGTCGTCATACGTCGAGCTTGGCCGGTGCGGGGTGCCGCGCGGCAGTGTCGCCCGTCGTGAGGGGCGGATGACGGATGTCATGCCGCGGACGTGACGGTGCCCCCGCCCGGGGTCCGGACGGGGGCACGGTCACAGCACTAGTTGGGGTTGGTGTCGACGACCACGGTGCGCTCGGCCGTGGTCTTGCCGCGCAGGGCCTTGGTGAGGGCGCCGGCCACGTCCTGCGGGGTGACCGGGGTCTTCTCGCCGGTGCCCCGGGTGATCAGGATCCCGTCCCACGTGTTCCCGTACGTGGCCTTGAGCGCGTCGAGGTCGAACTTCTCGACGAGGTGGCCGTCCACGGGCTGCATGCTGAGGATCTTGGGCAGGGACTTGGCGCCGAAGGCGATGGGCTTGTTGCCGATCTTCACGATGGCGTTGGCGGACATCGCGGGCTCCGCGAACTCCTTCATCGCCCGGTCGATCTCGGCCTGGTCGATGGTCGGCGCCTTGGTGGTGACCGGCAGCTCGGGCACGGTCGACTTGCCGCTCGCGACCATGTCGCGGAAGGCCTTGCCGACGATGGCGATCGAGGCGTCGACGTCGAGGGCGGTACCGGGCTTGCCGGGGACGGCCACGGCCTTGCCGGTGTCGAACGTGATCGTCGCCTCGGTGGCGGTGCCGGAGGTTCCGGCGAGCTCCTGGAGGGCGACCTGGAGCTTCTCCTCGTCGACCGGCATCACGGGCTCGGCGACGCGTTCGTTGCCGAAGAGCGAGCCGATGACGGTGACGGGGTTGTAGTCGCTGCCGGTCGCGTTGCGGACGGTGGTCTGGCTGTCGAGGCTCAGGCCGGCCTTCTCGGGCTTCAGCTCGACCTGCTTGCCGCCGACGCTGACCTGGAGCGGCGCGGCGGCGCGGGTGCCGAAGGCGGTCTGGAGCTTGGCCACGGCCTCGTCGCGGCTGCCGCTGATGTCGACGCCGAGGACGGTGGTGCCCTTGGGGACGTCGGAGTGGTTCAGGAGCAGGCCCGCGCCGTAGGCCACGCCGAACAGGGCGATGATCGCGCCGCCGAACGGAACCACCTTGGAGCGGCGCTTCTTCTTGGCGGGGGCGGGCTTCGCCTGTGCGGGCCTGGGCTTCACCTGGGCGGGCGCGGGGCGGAGGGCGCCCGCGGCGTCCGGTACGGGGACCGGGGGCGGGGTGTCCAGGCCGGGGCCGGGCCAACTGGGCGTCTCGTCGGGGCTGCTGCCGACGCCGGGGCCACCGAGGGGGCCGCTGCCGAGGCCGGGGCCGCCGACGGGGCCCCCGCCGAAGCCGGGGCCACCCGCGGGGCCGCTGCCGAAGCCGGGTCCCGCGGTGGGGCCGGCGGGGGCGGAACCCGCGGGCATCGGGACGCCGGGAAGCGGAGCACCGGGCCGGGGGCCGCCGGGCATCGGGCCGCCGGGCATCGAGCCGCCAGGCATCGGGGCGCCGGGCATCGGGCCTCCGGGCATCGGGGCGCCGGGCATCGGGGCGCCGGGCATCGGGCCGCCGGGTGCCTGCATGCCGGCGCCGGGTGCCTGCATGCCAGGTACCGGGCCGCCCGGGGCGAAGCCGTTGCCGAGGTGCGGGCCGGGGGCGGCGGGAGCCGAGCCCGGATGCGCGAAGCCGGCGCCCTGCATGCCCGCGCCCGGCATGCCCGGAGCCGGCGGGACGGGCGCGGGCAGCGACCTGGCGCCGGGGGCCGAGGCCCCGGCGGGCCGGGCCGGCAGCGCGGGCCTCGGCGCCGCCTGCGGGGCGGGCGCGGGGGCCGGGGCTGCGGGCGCCTTGCGGGGGGCGAACCAATTGCCGGCCGTCTCCGCGGCTTCGGCGGCCGGCTCCCGCTCGGCTTCGATCCGGGTCGGCTGGGGCTTCGGCCGCGACCCGGGGCCCGCTTCGACGGCCCTCGGGGCCTGCGGGGCCCCCGGGGTCCGGCGCGGTGCCGACTCGGGCGTCTGCTGCGCGGCCTCCGGCCCGGCGTCCGAACCGGAGTTGGTGCCCATCGCCTGGCGCACGACCACGGGCGGGATCGGCCGCGAGCCCGGGATGTTGATCCGGATCCGGGTCGTCAGCGTGGTCTCGGTCTTGGGACCGTCGGAATCGGGCGTTGACTGGTTCGAGGTCACAGAGTTCTCCTCCGGGGACTGGCCGGTTCCATACGGCGGCGTACCCGAGGGGTAGGCGGCTCCACCGGACCCCTTGGGCCCGGAGGACGAACTGTCGGTTTCACGACTCAAGGCAGGTTCTCCCGGTTGGCTCCGCCGCCCGTCATACCGTGCGCGGGCAGCTCGGCGGCCCGTCCACCATACTGGCCGCCGCCCGGACGCAACCGACCCCCAGGATTCAGGGGTTCCTCAAAACCCTCACCGAACCCCCTTGAAGCGGCCCGCGAGCCCCTGCGCGCCGCTCCGCCCGGACCCGCTACGGAGTCCGGCCCCACGTCACTTGGCGGGTCGTCCGACCGAAACCGGCCCCTGCGGCGGGCCGTGCATCGTGGCGCACATCACAGCAAGCACCGTTCCACCCAAAAGGTATGCGTACATACCGATTCCGGACGAACTCAGCAGGAAGTCGCCCTCGGGGCGCGGGACACCGAGCATCACGTACGAGAGGAACCAGCCGAACGCGGCTCCGCCCACCCCGAGCCCGACGCCGAGGGCGATGCGGCCGCCGAGGAACAGTCCGAAGGCGCCGAGCAGCCCGAGCAGCAACCCGCCGGGGAACCACAGGTCCACCACGAGCCAGCCGGCCAGGCCGGTCAGCGCGCCCAGGACCAGCAGGCCGAGGCAGCCGGCGATCCGCCCGGGGGTCAGCGTCGCGGTCACGCGCCGACCCCCGCGAAGAGGTCGTGCTCGCGCTCGCCCGCCGCGGCTCCCGGCTCGCCCGCGACGAGTTCGTAGTACTCGCGGGTGAACAGCGGCTGCGCGAGGTCGTTGGAGAGGGCGAAGAAGGGCCCGTCCACGGCGATCTGGGTGGCGTGGGCGCGCATCGCGGCCGCCTTCGCCGCCGCGTACTCCTGCGGGGCCTCGATCTCGGCGGTGATCCGCTCGTCGGGGACCACCCCGGGTACGTCCTGCGGCTCGGCGATCCCCGGGAACGGCGACTCGGCTCCGGTCGCGCGCAGTTCGGCGAAACCCTCTTCGACCGCGGAGAGCGGGACGCGGTTCCAGTAGACCTTCGCGATCTCGTGCGGTTCGCCGAGGTCGCGCCGGTAGGCGCCCTCCGCGGCCAGTTCGGCGGCGCGCGTGGCGACCCGGTGGGCCTGGATGTGGTCGGGGTGCCCGTAGCCGCCGTTCGGGTCGTAGGTGACGAGCACCTGCGGGCGCACCTCACGGATGACCTCGACGAGGTAGGCGGCGGCCTCGTCCACGTCGGCGGACCAGAAGGCCCCGGGGCGGTCGTTCTGCGGGGCGCCCATCATCCCGGAGTCCCGGAAGCGGCCGGGGCCGCCGAGGAACCGGTGGTCGGTGACGCCGAGTTCCGCCATGGCGTCGGCGAGCTCGCCGACGCGGTGGGCACCCAGGGCGTCGTCGCGGTCGGCCGCCAGGTGGGCGAGGCCGGGCGGGATGACCTCACCCTCCTCGCCGAGGGTGCAGGTCACCAGGGTGACGTGGGCGCCCTCGGCCGCGTACTTGGCCATGGTGACGCCGTTGTTGATCGACTCGTCGTCCGGGTGCGCGTGCACCAGGAGCAGCCGACGGGCGGGAAGACCGTTCATGGGCCCAGCCTACGAGCTCGACCTCAGAACTTGAGGCCACTGATCATGCTCGCCACGTTGGACGTGAGCTGGCTGAGGGTCGGGGCGATGGTCGAACTCGCCAGGTAGAAGCCGAGCAGTACGCAGACCACCGCGTGTCCCGCCTTCAGGCCCGACCTGCGGACCAGCAGGAAGACGACGATCGCCAGCAGCACCACGGCCGAGATCGAGAGTGCCACGGCGGTTCACCTCCACGTCGAGCGGACATCGGTACGCGCATTCGTGCTCGGCAGGAGTCATACCCACCGTGCGCTACGGATCATAACTATCCGTACCAGCGCATCGATCGAATTCCGGCAGCACGAGGGGCGCACGCCGCGCATGGGCTGGGTCACACAGAAGGCCGGCCGGAGAGCTCCTACGTCTCTCCGACCGGCTGTCGGCACCCGCACGGCCGCACGTCACACAGGCTGCATGCCCCAGATCTCGGGGCAGAAACGGTCAAGTTGCCTACATGTTAACCGAGTTGCCCCCGTGAGCTCCCCCACCCCGTCGGCCGGCCAGGGGCCGCCGGGGGTGGCCGGAAATCATCGCCCGCTCGGCGACCGTGGCACGGCGGGGCGCACACGGCCGGATCCGCTCGGCCGTGCGCCCCGAACGACCGCCCCGCGCCGGGTCATACGCCCCCGGGGGCCCTAATCCGTGTCCTCCGGGGGCGACGGCGGGACCACCTGCTTCTCCGCCGCGAAGTGGCAGGCCGAGGGGTGGGCGGCCGGGCCCGAGGGGAAGACCCCCGGAATCGCGAGCAGCGGCACCTCCGTCGTGCAGCGGGGCTGGGCCTTCCAGCAGCGCGTGCGGAAGGGGCAGCCCGACGGCGGGTTGGCCGGGGACGGGACGTCGCCGCTGAGGATGATCCGCTCGCGGTGGGCGCGGGCCTGCGGGTCCGGGACGGGGACCGCGGACAGCAGAGCCTGGGTGTACGGGTGGGTCGGGTGGTCGTAGATCTGGGTGTCGGTGCCGATCTCCACGATCCGGCCCAGGTACATCACGCCGACCCGGTCGGAGATGTGCCGCACGATCGACAGGTCGTGCGCGATGAACACGTAGCTCAGGTCGAAGTCGTTCTGGAGCCGCTCCAGCAGGTTGATGACCTGCGCCTGGACGGAGACGTCGAGCGCGGAGACCGGCTCGTCGGCCACGATGATCTCGGGCTTGAGGGCGAGGCCGCGGGCGATGCCGATGCGCTGGCGCTGTCCGCCGGAGAACTGGTGCGGGTAGCGGTTGATGTACTCGGGGTTGAGCCCGACCACGTCGAGCAGTTCCTGGACCTTGCGGCGCCGGTCGACCTTCGGGGCCACCTCGGGGTGGATCTCGTACGGCTCGCCGATGATGTCGCCGACCGTCATGCGCGGGTTCAGCGAGGTGTACGGGTCCTGGAAGACCATCTGGATGTTGCGGCGGACGGCCTTGAGGGCCTTGCCCGACAGCTTGGTGAGGTCCTCGCCCTTGTACGAGATCGCGCCCGCGGTCGGGCGTTCCAGGTTGACCAGCATCTTGGCGACGGTGGACTTGCCGCAGCCGGACTCGCCGACGATGCCGAGGGTTTCGCCGGCGCGCAGCTCGAAGGAGACCCCGTCCACCGCCTTGACCGCGCCGACCTGCTTGCGGAAGACGATGCCCTGGGTCAGCGGGTAGTGCTTGACCAGGTCCTTCACTTCCAGAAGGGACTCAGCCATGGAGGCACTCCTTCCAGAAGTGGCAGGCGCTGGTCCGCTCCTCGGGCGACTCCGTCACCTCGTACAGCGGCGGGACGTCGGTGCGGCACACGGCCTGCGCCATCGGGCAGCGCGGGTTGAAGGCGCAGCCGGGCGGGATGGCCAGCAGGTTCGGCGGCAGGCCCTTGATGGCGTAGAGCTCTTGGCCCTTCTGGTCCAGGCGCGGGATCGAGTCCAGCAGACCGCGGGTGTACGGGTGCGCGGGCGCCTTGTAGATGGCGTGGACGGGCGCCGCCTCGACGATCCGGCCCGCGTACATGACGGCGATCTTGTCGGCCACGTCGGCGACGACGCCCAGGTCGTGGGTGATCAGGATGAGGCCCATGTTCAGCTCGCGCTGGAGCTCGGCCAGCAGGTCCATCACCTGTGCCTGGACGGTGACGTCCAGGGCGGTCGTCGGCTCGTCCGCGATGATCAGCGAGGGTTCCAGGGCCAACGCCATGGCGATCATGATGCGCTGGCGCATGCCGCCCGAGAACTGGTGCGGGTAGTCCCCCACCCGCTCCTTCGCCGCCGGGATCTTCACCCGGTCCATCAGCTCGACGGCCTTGGCCTTGGCGTCCTTGCGGGACATCCCGCGGTGCACCTCGTACATCTCGCCGAGCTGGGCGCCCACGCTCAGTACCGGGTTCAGGGACGACAGCGCGTCCTGGAAGATCATCGCCATCTCGGCGCCGCGGACCTTGCGCCGTTCGTCCTCCTTCATCTTCAGGAGGTCCTTGCCCTTGAAGAGGATCTCGCCGCTCGAAATGCGGCCCGGCGGCATGTCCAGGATGCCCATCACCGCCTGCGCGGTCACCGACTTGCCGGAGCCCGACTCGCCGAGCACCGCGAGGGTCTCGCCCTCGTCCACCGAGTAGTCGACACCGTTGACCGCCTTCGCGACTCCGTCGCGCGTCTTGAATTCCACGTGCAGATCGCGGACTTCGAGCAGCATGTGCGGGGCTCCTCAGCGCAGCTTGGGGTCGAGGGCGTCGCGCACCGCGTCGCCGAGCATGATGAAGGCGAGCACGGTCAGGCTCAGCGCGCCGGCCGGGTAGAGCAGCATGTGCGGGGCGTTGCGGATCTGCGTGGCGGCGTTGGAGATGTCGATGCCCCAGGAGACGGTGGGCGGGCGCAGGCCCACGCCGAGGAACGACAGGGTGGCCTCCAGGGCGATGTACGTGCCCAGCGCGATCGTGGCGACGACGATGACGGGGGCGATGGCGTTCGGCGCCACGTGCCGCAGCAGCATCCGGCCGTTGCCCGCCCCGAGCGCCCGGGCGGCCTGGACGTAGTCGTTCTGTTTGGCGGTGATCACCGAGCCGCGCGCGATGCGGGCGATCTGCGGCCAGCCGAGCAGCACGATGAAGCCGACGACGGGCCAGACGGTGGTGCTGGTGACCACCGACAGGAAGACCAGGCCGCCGAGGACCACGGGGATGCCGAAGAAGATGTCGGCGACCCGGGAGAGCAGCGCGTCGCCCCAGCCGCCGAAGAAGCCGGCGAGCCCGCCGAGGAGGGAGCCGAGCAGCGCCGCGCCGAGGGTGGCGCAGACGCCCACGGTGATGGAGGCGCGGGCCCCGTAGACGGTACGGGTGTACACGTCGCAGCCCTGGGTGTCGTATCCGAAGGGGTGGCCGGGCGCGGAACCCTGCTGTGACTTGGACAGGTCGCACTGGAGCGGGTCGCCGCTCGCGATGAGCTGGGGCCAGATCGCGATGACGACGAGGAAGAGGATCAGCAGCGCGGAGAGGATGAAGACGGGGTTGCGGCGCAGCTGGTGCCAGGCGTCGGACCACAGCGAGCGGGCCCGCTCCCGGGGGCCGGGGCCGCCGGGGCCGCTTCCGGTGACCTTCTCGATGCCCTCGACGCTCTCTGCCTCCTGCAGTGCGAGATCCATGGCTCCTCCCTGGCCGGTGGGCGACATGGCCTCGCGGGGGCGGGGTCCGACGGGGTCGTAGCCGTGCTCTTCGGGGTGCTCGGGACGGTCGGGGTCGGGCTCAGGCATAACGGATCCTCGGGTCCAGGACCGCGTAGAGCAGGTCGACCAGCAGGTTCGCCAGCAGGAAGACGATGACGAGGATGGTCACGAAGCCGACCACCGTGGGCGAGTTGTTGCGCAGGATGCCCTGGTAGAGCTGGTAGCCGACACCGTGGATGTTGAAGATCCGCTCGGTGACGATGGCCCCGCCCATCAGGGCCCCGATGTCGGTGCCGATGAAGGTGACCACCGGGATCAGGGAGTTGCGCAGCAGGTGGCGGGTGATGACCCGGCGGCGCGGCAGGCCCTTGGCGACGGCGGTGCGGACGTAGTCGGCCTTGACGTTCTCGGCGATGGAGGTGCGCGTGAGTCGGGTGACGTACGCGAGGGAGACCAGCGCGAGCACGATGCCGGGCAGGATCAGCTCGTCGAAGGGGGCGTCCGGGGAAACGCTGGACCGTACCCAGTGCCATTTGACCCCGAAGACGAACTGGAGCAGGTAGCCCGTCACGAAGGTGGGCACGGAGATGACGACGAGCGTCATCACCAGCACGGACGTGTCGACGGCCTTGCCCCGGCGCAGTCCGCTGACCACGCCGAGGGTGATGCCGACAAGGATCTCGATGACGATCGCGACGATGGTCAGGCGCAGGGTGACCGGGAAGGCCGAGGCCATCAGCTCGGTGACCTTCTGACCGTTGAAGGCCGTGCCGAAGTCGCCCTGGAAGATCTGGCCCATGTAGTGCAGGTACTGCTTCCACAGGGGCTGGTCGAGGTAGAGGTCCTTGCGGATGCGCGCGGCGGTGGCCGGGTCGGGGGCCTTGTCGCCGAACAGGGCCGCGACCGGGTCGCCGAGCGCGTACACCATGAAGAAGATCAGGAACGTGCTGCCGATGAACACCGGGATCATCTGGAGCAGCCGCCGGATCACATAACGTCCCATGGACTGCTCCAGGATCGATCCGACGGGTTGGTCAGCTGACCTTGATCTGGTCGTAGACCGGCACGCTGAACTGGTTGAGCGTCACGTCCGAGAGCCGCTCCGAGTAGCCCGCGCTGCCGTTCTGGTACCAGAGCGGGATCGACGGCATCTGCTGGGCGAGGATCTTCTCGGCGTCCTGGAACTTGGCGGTCGCCTTGGCCGCGTCGCTCTCCCGGTTCGCCTCGTCGACGAGCTTGTCGAACTCCGGGTTGCTGAACTTCCCGTAGTTGGAGGAGGCGCCGGTGTAGTAGAGCGGCTCCAGGAAGTTCTGGATCAGCGGGTAGTCGGCCTGCCAGCCGGAGCGGAACGGGCCGGTCAGCTTGAAGCTGCTCTGCTGGTTCCTGAAGTCGGCGAAGGTGCCGACCGGGTTGACCGTGCAGACCGGGCCCTCGCCCAGCGCGTTGTTGATGCTGTTGCAGACGGCGTCCATCCAGTCGCGGTGCGAGCCGGTGTCCACGTTGGAGGTCAGCGTGACCTTTCCGCCGGGCAGACCGCCGCCCTCCTGGATGAGCTTCTTGGCCTCGGCGGGGTCGAAGGCGCAGGCCTCACCGCAGGCTGTGGCGGAGAAGCCGCCCTTCTCGCCGAGGGCCGGCGAGGTCCAGTCCTTGGCGGGGGTGCGGGTCTCGCGGAAGATCTGCTTGGTGATCTCGTCGCGGTTGATCGCCCGCGAGATGCCCTGGCGGACCTTCTCCACGCCCTCCTTGCTCCACTGGGGGTCGTACAGCGGGAAGGTGAGGGTCTGGATGATGAGGGCCGGCTGGTTGATGTACCGGTCGCCGAGGTCGTTCTTGACGTTCTTCAGCTGCTGCGCCGGGACGTCGTCGACGAGGTCGAGGTTGCCGGAGATCAGGTCGGTGTAGGCGGTGTTGTTGTCGGTGTAGACCTTGAGGTCCACTCCGTTGTTCTGCGCCTTGTCCTCGCCGGGGTACGCGTCCCACTTGCGCAGCTTCATCCCGGTGCCCTTGGTGTACGAGTCCACCGTGTACGGGCCGTTGCCGACGGGCTTGTTCAGCCAGCCGGCGTGGTCGGTGAAGAAGGCCTTGGGCAGCGGGGAGAAGGCCTGGTAGCCGAGGGTCTCGGGCCAGGTGGAGAACTTGTCCTTCAGGGCGACCGTGAAGGTCTTGGGGTCCTTGACGACCAGCCCGGACATCGTCTTCGACTTGGGCTCGCCGGACTCCGGGTGCACGTCCGCGTAGCCGACGATGTCGGAGAAGAACGGCGAGTTGTTCTGCTTGTTGCGCACGTCCGCGCCGTAGTTCCAGGCGTCCACGAAGGACTGGGCGGTGACGGGCTCGTCGTTGCTGAACTTCCAGCCGTCCTTCAGCGTGATCGTGAAGTTCTGACTGTCGGTCGTCTCGATCTTCTCGGCGAGCATGTTCTTGGCCTCGCCGGTCTTCGGGTCGTACCGCTTCAGGCCCCGGAAGAGCATGTCGAGCACCTTGCCGCCCTGCACCTCGTTGGTGTTGGCCGGCTCCAGCGGATTCTGCGGGTCACCCCATGAGGAGCTGACGATTCCCGCGCCACCGCCCCCGCCGCTGTCGCTGTCCCCACCGCAGGCCGTCGCCGTGAGGGCGACGGCCACCGCACATGCGGCCCACTTGGCGTGGGTGGCTCCGCGCATGGAGTGCCTCCTAAGGTCCCAAGACTCGCTTGGGGCCAATGTCACCCTATGTGCGGGGGCGTGCACTCCTGGTTGGACCGATTGCACCCTCGCGTCCGCCGCCTGTCACCCCTGCGAGTGCAAAGGCAGCTCCCAGGTGTCGACCGCGTAGTGCAGGCCCATGCCGTGCGCCTCGTACAGCGCGAGGGCGCCGGTCTCGTTGTGGGTGTCCACTCCGAGGCCCAGGGTGTCCCGGCCGCGGGCCGCGTAGACGGCGAAGCCGTGGCGCAGCAGGTACGCGCCGATGCCCCGGCCTCGCAGCGCCTTGGCGACGCCGATGTGGCTGATCCAGGCCATGCTGGTGCGGTCGTCGCGGGTGAGGAGTACGCCCACGTCGCCGTGCGCGGGCAGGCTCGCGATCCACACCACGGACCAGTCGAGCGCGCGGGCGTCGATGTGGTCGAGCCAGGGCTCGTACGCGCGCTCCACGTGCCCGAAGTGGTCGGCGAAGGTCTCCTCCACCAGGGCGTGGGCCCGACGGCGGTCGGCCTCGTCGTCGCCGCAGTGGCGCAGGGTGAGGCCGGCGGGGGCGGCGGGGGCCGCCGCGTCGGCCGGGGTGAGGTGGCGGGTCATCGCCTGGTAGCGGCGGACGGTGCGATAGCCGCGAACGGTCAGGAGGGCGAGGTCGAGGGTGGGTTTCACGTTGAGCTGGAGCCGCAGCCGGGCCTGCTCGGCGCCGGCGGCCATCGCGCGGGCCCGGTTCTCCATGAGCTCCAGCAAACGGACGGCGGCCTCGGTGTGGCCGGGCAGTACGTAGTGGTCGCAGTCGACGCGGCCGGGGCCGGAGTCGGCCCAGACCAGTGTGTAGGCCACGAGGCGGCCGCCCTGGAAGGCGAGCCAGGAGTCGGTGGCCAGGTCGATGTCGGGGTGGTTGAGGTCTGCCTCGACGGTGCCGAGGTCGGTTTCGGGTCTGCCGATCTCGATGACGTCGACGGCGTTGAGCAGGGCGCAGATGTCGGACGCGTCCCCGGGCCCTGCGGGCCGGACGGTCAGCGGGTACGTTTCGCGCATCCCCTCACTGTCCGGGCCCACGCGCCGCGCCCGCAACTCCCTTTCACCACACCCCCGACGGCCATATTTCAGCCTCGCCGGCGTTTGAGGCGCGGGGGCTCGGGGGCGGAGCCCCCGCAACGGCGCCGCACCCGACGGCACACACTGCCTGGCCCGGACCTGCTGACGACCCCCGCGGGGAAAACGGCGGAGCCCCCGCAACGGCGCCGCACCCGAGGGCACGCACCGCCTGGCCCGGACCTGCCGACGCCCCCCGCGGGGCAACGGCAGGGCGCCCGGCACCGGAGGATTCCGGTGCCGGGCGCCCTGAACGCCGTACGGCGGTGCGCTGCGCGGGGTCAGACGGCCAGGACGGCCTTCTCCTCCGCGAAGTGGCACGCCGACTCGTGCGCCGCGTGCGTGGTCAGTCCCTTGAAGCGCTCCGGGATCGCCAGCAGCGGCTCCTCGGTGGCGCACTTGTCCTGGGCCTTCCAGCAGCGGGTGCGGAAGCGGCAGCCCGACGGCGGGTTGGCCGGGGACGGGACGTCACCGGTGAGGATGATCCGCTCGCGGTTCTCGCGGACCTCGGGGTCCGGGACCGGGACCGCCGACAGCAGCGCCTGGGTGTAGGGGTGCGTCGGGTGGTCGTAGATCTCGGAGTCGGTGCCGATCTCGGCCATCTTGCCGAGGTACATGACGCCCACGCGGTCCGAGATGTGCCGGACGATCGACAGGTCGTGCGCGATGAAGACGTAGGACAGGTCGAACTCGTCCTGCAGCTTCTCCATCAGGTTGATGACCTGCGCCTGCACCGACACGTCGAGCGCGGAGACCGGCTCGTCGCAGATGATGATCTCCGGGTTGAGCGCGAGGCCGCGGGCGATGCCGATGCGCTGGCGCTGACCGCCGGAGAACTGGTGCGGGTAGCGGTTGATGTACTCCGGGTTCAGACCCACGACGTCCAGGAGCTCCTGGACCTTGCGGCGCCGGTCGCCCTTGGGAGCCACCTCGGGGTGGATCTCGTACGGCTCGCCGATGATGTCGCCGACCGTCATGCGCGGGTTCAGCGAGGTGTACGGGTCCTGGAACACCATCTGGATGTTTCGGCGGACGGCCTTGAGGGCCTTGCCCGACAGCTTGGTGATGTCCTGGCCCTTGTAGAAGACCTCACCGGCGGTGGCGGTCTCCAGGCTCATCAGGAGCTTGGCGACGGTGGACTTGCCACAGCCGGACTCGCCGACGATGCCGAGGGTCTCACCGCGGTAGAGGTCGAAGGAGATCCCGTCGACCGCCTTGACCGCACCGACCTGCTTCTTGAACAGGATGCCCTGGGTCAGCGGGAAGTGCTTGACCAGGTTGCGGACCTGGAGGATCGGCTCGCGCTCGGGGGCGTTATTGGTGAGCTCAGCCATGGATCTGCTCCTTCCAGAAGTGGCACGCGCTGGTGCGGCCGGACAGCTCGGTGCCATCCTGCGCGGTCACCTGGTGCAGGACCGGCACGTCGGTGCGGCAGACGTCCTGCGCCTTGGGGCAGCGCGGGTTGAAGGCGCAGCCCGAGGGGATGTTGAGCAGGTTGGGCGGCAGGCCCTTGATCGCGTAGAGCTCCTGGCCCTTCTGGTCCAGGCGCGGGATCGAGTCCAGCAGACCGCGGGTGTACGGGTGCGCCGGGTTCTTGTAGATCTCGTGCACCGGGGCGTTCTCGACGATCCGCCCGCCGTACATGACGGCGATCTTGTCCGCGACGTCGGCGACGACGCCGAGGTCGTGGGTGATCAGGATCAGACCCATGTTCATCTCGCGCTGGAGTTCCGCGAGCAGGTCCATGACCTGGGCCTGGACCGTCACGTCGAGAGCCGTGGTGGGCTCGTCGGCGATGATCAGGTCGGGCTCCAGGGCCATCGCCATGGCGATCATGATGCGCTGGCGCATACCGCCGGAGAACTGGTGCGGGTAGTCACCCACGCGCGCCTTGGCGGCGGGGATCTTCACCCGGTCCATGAGCTCGACGGCCTTGGCCGTGGCGTCCTTCTTCGACATGCCGCGGTGCACGCGGTACATCTCGCCGAGCTGGGCGCCGACGGTGTGCACCGGGTTGAGCGACGACAGGGCGTCCTGGAAGATCATCGCGATCTTGGAGCCGCGGATCTTGCGGTACTCCTCGGCCGGGAGCTTCAGCAGGTCGGTGCCCTGGAACATGATCTCGCCGTGCGGGATCTTGCCGGGGGGCATGTCCAGGATGCCCATGATGGCCTGCGCCGTCACGGACTTGCCGGAGCCGGACTCGCCGAGGACGGCGAGGGTCTCGCCGGCGTTCACGGAGTACGAGACGCCGTTGACGGCCTTGGCGACACCGTCGCGGGTGTGGAACTCGACGTGCAGGTCGCGCACTTCGAGCAGGGGGGTCCCCTCCGGCGCCGAACGGGGCGCGGGGACGTTCGAGGTCTTGTCGATGATGGTCAACGTACGCCCTTCCTCAGCGCAGCTTCGGGTCGAGGGCGTCGCGCACCGCGTCGCCGACCATGATGAACGCGAGCACGGTGATGCTCAGCGCGGCGGCCGGGAAGAGGAGCACGTGCGGAGCCTGCAGCCAGCGGACGGAGGCGTCGCTGACCATGAGGCCCCAGGAGATCTCCGGGGGCTGGACGCCGATGCCGAGGTACGACAGGGCCGCCTCGGCGGAGATGTACACACCCAGGCTGATCGCGCCGACCACGATGACGGGGGCGACGGCGTTCGGCAGGATGTGCCGGATCGTGATGCGCCAGGCGCCGGCACCGAGGGCGCGGGCGGCCATCACGTAGTCGTTGTTCTTGTTCTGCAGCACCGAGGACCGCATGATGCGGAAGATCTGCGGCCAGCCGAGGGTCGCCAGAACGATGGAGACCGTCCAGGCGTTGCCGGGCAGGGCCGACATGATCAGCATGCCGCCGAGGAGCAGCGGGATCGCGAAGAAGATCTCGGCGAAGCGGGAGAGCGCGCTGTCGACGATGCCGCCGAGCCAACCGGCGAGCAGACCGAGGCCGCCGCCGATGATGATCACCAGCGAGGTGGTCACGACGCCGACGATCACCGAGTTCCGGGCCGCCCAGACGGTACGCGTGTAGACGTCGCAGCCCTGGATGTCGAACCCGAACCAGTGGTCCACGCTCGGGGTCTTGAGCGAGTTCTGCAGGGTGCAGGCGGTCGCGTCGAACGGGCTGCCGTCGGTGAACCACTGCGGCACGGCCGACAGGACCAGCATGGCCAGCACCAGCACGCTGCCGATGAGGAAGATCGGGTTGCGGCGCAGGTCCCGCATCGCGTCGGACCAGAGGCTGGCCTCGCGGTCCTTCTTCTTCTTGCGGTCGGCCTTGGTGACCGGGCCGGTCGGGGCCGGGGCTCCGGTGGTCTGGGTGTCGGTCAACTCATCCCCCACCGTAGTTGTGTCACGCATAGCGGATCCTCGGGTCGAGCACGGCGTACAGCAGGTCCACCAGCAGGTTGGCAACGAGGTAGATGAGGACGAGGAGCGTCACACCGCCGACGACGACGGCACCCTGCTTGAGGTACACGGCTTGGGCGAGCGTGCCGCCGAGGCCGTGGATGTTGAAGATGCGCTCCGTGATGACCGCGCCGCCCATGAGGCCGCCGAGGTCGGCGCCGAGGAACGTGACGATCGGGATGAGCGCGTTGCGCAGCGCGTGGCGTCCGACGACGGTGCGGCGGGGCAGGCCCTTCGCGGTCGCGGTGCGGACGTAGTCGGCGCGCATCGTCTCCATCAGGCTGGTACGGGTCAGTCGGGCCACGTACGCCAGGGAGGTCGAAGCGAGGACGAACGCGGGGAGGAGGTACGCCCGCATGCCGTCGGCCTCGTTGAAGGAGACGGGGAAGAAGTCGATGCCCCAAGCGGTGTTGAGCTTCACGCCGAGCGTCAGCTGCAGCACGAAGCCGGTGACGAAGACGGGGATCGAGATGACCATCAGGGTGGAGAGCAGCACCAGCTGGTCGAGGAACTTTCCGCGGCGCAGCGCGGCCATGATGCCGGCGAGGACGCCGACGATCGCCTCGATGACGAAGGCCATGATCGCGAGGTTCACCGTGTACGGGAACGCTTCGGCGATCAGGTCTGCCACCTTGCGACCGGTGAGGGTTTCACCGAGGTCGCCCTGGAAGACGCCGCTGATGTAGTTCCAGTACTGCAGCAGGAACGGGTCGTCGAGGTGGTACTTCTCGCGCAGCATGGCGGCGACGAGCGGGTCGGCCTTCTTGTCACCGGCGAGGAGCTGAATCGGGTCAGCGCCAGGCATCTGGAAGGTGAGGAAGTAGATCAGGAAAGTGGCACCGAGCAGAACAGGGATCGCCTGTATGAGTCGGCGGATGAGGTAGCGGCCCATCAGACCTCCAACGGAGAGCAGGGGGAAGGGGCAGGCAGGGCGGAAACCTGATTCCGCCTGCCCGCCCCCGATGTCCCCTTGGTGAAGAGGGGTGTTAGTTGAGCTCGACCTTGGCCAGGTCCATGCGGCCCTGGGCGTCGATCTCAACGTTCTTCACGGACTTGGAGTAGGCCGAGGAAGACATGTAGGTGAAGACCGGGATGTACGGCAGGTCCTTGATGATGATGTCATCGGCCTGCTGGTACAGCTTGAGGCCCTCAGCCGGGTCGGTCGCCTTGTCGGCGTTGTCCATGAGGGTCTCGAACTCCTCGTTGACGTAGGCACCGTAGTTGGAGCCGTTGTCGATCGCGATCTTGGAGAAGATCGGACGGAGGTAGTTCTCGGCCGCCGGGTAGTCCATGGACCACGCCATGCGGAAGGCGCCCTTGTACTTCTGGTCGCCCAGCTCGGTCAGCATGTCGCCGAACTTGGTGAACGGCTTGGCGGTGACCTCGAGGCCGAGGTTCGCCTTCAGCTGGTTGGCGACGGCCTCGATCCACTCCTTGTGGCCGCCGTCGGCGTTGTAGCCGAGCTCCAGCTTGTTGCCGGGGATGCCACCGGCCTGGGTGTAGAGCTCCTTGGCCTTGGTCGGGTTGTAGGTACCGACCTCACCCAGGGCGCCCTTGCGGTAACCCGGGATGATGGGGCTGATGAAGTCATCGGCCGGCTTGCGGGTGCCGTTGAAGATGGTCTTCGTGATGGCGTCCCGGTCGATGGCCATCGAGATGGCCTTGCGGATCTCGACCTTGCCGAACGCCTCGGGGTTGGTCTTCAGCGGGAGGCCGATGTAACCGACGCCCGACTCCGGCTTGTAGATGTAGCGGTCGCCGAACTCCTGGGAGACGGTGGCCATCGCCGAGACGGGGAGCTTGTCGACGATCTGGATGGTGTCGGCGCGCAGGTCGTTGTACGCCGTGTCCAGGTTGTCGTAGATCTTGAACGTGACGCCCTCGAGCTTCGCCTTGTCACCGGCGAACTTGTCGTAGCGCTTGATCTTGATCTGCTTGTTGTGCTCCCAGGCGCCGTCCATCTGGAAGGCGCCGTTGCCGATCGGGGCCTCGCCGAACTTCTTCGGGTCGGCCTCGAAGGCCTTCGGCAGCGGGTAGAAGGCGTTGTAGCCCAGCATCGTCTTGAACTGGGAGAACGGAGCCTTCAGCGTGACGGTGAAGGTCTTCTCGTCGACGACCTTCAGGCCCTTGAGCTCGGTGGCGGTGGGCTTCTTGTCCTTGCCCGGCGCCAGCTCCTCGGAGCCCTCGATCTTGTCGTAGAAGGGCAGGCCCTCAGCGGCGTTGTCCTGGTTGGCGCCCCAGTTCCAGGCGCGGACGAACGACTGGGCGTCGACCTTCTCGCCGTTGTGGAACGTGTAGCCGTCCTTCAGCTTGATCGTCCAGACCTTCGAGTCCGTGGTCTCGATGGCCTCGGCGACCGCGAGCTTCGGCTCGTTGGTCTTGTTGTCGTACTCAACAAGCCCGGAGAAGAGGGCGTTGAGAACCTCGGCGCCCTCGGACTCCGCGGTGTTCTGACCCACCAGGCCGTGCTGCGGCTCGCCGAGCACCACGGTGATGTTTCCACCGGACTTGCCGGCCTCGTCCTTGCTGGTGCTGCAGGCCGTGGCAGCCATCGCCACGATGACGGCACCCGCGACCCACTTGGCGCTCGTTGCTCCGCGCATGGGTAATTGCCTCCTCAGGAGTCACTGTCGATACGTGAAGGGCCCGGTAAGCCGCTGACACCCCTGACAGCGAAATCCGGTCCCATCGTGTGTGCTCGTGAGTCGGCGCTCCCCACAGCGCGTGACCCATTGACCCGAGCTCAATGGAGCCATCCTCAGGGACGCCCAGACGGTAAACCACACTTAAGTGGTCTCGTTTTCACAACATCACCTCATCCCGAAAACCCGAAATCCGGACAAACGGATAGGAGACAGACACGTGCGAAACGGACGGTTAGCTCATCTTCCGGAGTGTCACGGTCGGTATGCGGACACCAGAACGCAACAATCCGTTTGACAAAAGCAAACAGCCCCTCCCGTCACGGACAACGTGACGGGAGGGGCTGCTGGGTACTACGACGTTTCAGCCAACCCGGTCGCCACCCAAGCGGCGACTGGAGTCGGACGGGGTACTACTTGCCGGACTTGGCGCGCGACGCGGTACGCGAGCGCTCCTTCTGGTCCAGGACGACCTTGCGGATGCGGACGGCCTCCGGGGTCACCTCGACGCACTCGTCGTCGCGGCAGAACTCCAGGGACTGCTCCAGGGAGAGCTTGCGGGGCGGCACCACGTTCTCGGTGTTGTCCGCGGAAGCCGCACGCATGTTGGTGAGCTTCTTCTCCTTGGTGATGTTCACGTCCATGTCGTCGGCGCGCGAGTTCTCGCCGACGATCATGCCCTCGTACACCTCGGTACCGGGCTCGGTGAACAGGACGCCGCGCTCCTGCAGGTTGATCATCGCGAACGGCGTGACCGCACCCGAGCGGTCCGCGACCAGCGAACCGTTGTTGCGGGTGACCAGCTGGCCGAACCACGGCTCGTGGCCCTCGTGGATCGAGTGGGCGATACCCGTACCGCGGGTGTTCGTCAGGAACTCCGTACGGAAGCCGATGAGGCCGCGCGACGGGACGACGAACTCCATGCGGACCCAGCCGGAACCGTGGTTCGACATGTTGTCCATGCGGCCCTTGCGGACGCCCATGAGCTGCGTGACCGCGCCCATGTGCTCCTCGGGGACGTCGACGGTCATGCGCTCGACCGGCTCGTGCACCTTGCCGTCGATCTCCTGCGTGACGACCTGCGGCTTGCCGATGGTCAGCTCGAAGCCCTCGCGACGCATCTGCTCGACCAGGATGGCGAGCGCGAGCTCACCACGGCCCTGGACCTCCCAGGCGTCCGGGCGCTCGGTGTCGAGCACGCGGAGCGAGACGTTACCGATCAGCTCGCGGTCGAGGCGGTCCTTGACCTGGCGGGCGGTGACCTTGCGGTCCTTGACCGCGGACTTGGCGTCCGCGCCCTTGCCCGTGCCGCCGCGGCCGACCATCGGGGAGGTGTTCGTACCGATGGTCATGGAGATCGCCGGCTCGTCCACCGAGATCAGCGGCAGGGCGATCGGGTTCTCCGGGTCGGCCAGGGTCTCGCCGATCATGATGTCGGGGATACCGGCGACCGCGCAGATGTCACCCGGGCCCGCCACCTCGGCCGGCTTGCGGGTGAGCGCCTCGGTCATCATCAGCTCGGTGATGCGGACGTTGGAGATCGAGCCGTCACGCTTGATCCACGCGACCGTCTGGCCCTTGCGCAGCTCGCCCTGCTCGACGCGGAGCAGCGCGATGCGGCCGAGGAAGTTGTCGGCGTCCAGGTTGGTGACGTGGGCCTGGAGGGGGGCCTCCTCGTCGAACACCGGGGCCGGGACGTGCTCCAGGATGGTGGAGAAGAACGGCTCCAGGCTGTCGCTGTCCGCGGGGACGGTGCCGTCCTCGGGCTTGGTCAGCGAGGCGATGCCGTCACGGCCGCAGGCGTAGACGATCGGGAACTCGATCTGGTCCTCGGTGGCGTCCAGGTCCAGGAAAAGGTCGTACGTGTCGTTGACGACCTCGTCGATCCGGGAGTCCGGACGGTCGGTCTTGTTGATGCAGAGGATGACCGGCATGTTCGCCTGCAGGGCCTTGCGCAGGACGAAGCGGGTCTGGGGCAGGGGACCCTCGGAGGCGTCCACCAGCAGAACGACGGCATCCACCATCGACAGACCGCGCTCGACCTCACCACCGAAGTCGGCGTGGCCGGGGGTGTCGATGATGTTGATCGTGATCGGGGCCCCGCCGTCCTTGGGGTGATACTTCACCGCCGTGTTCTTGGCGAGGATCGTGATGCCCTTCTCACGCTCCAGGTCGTTCGAGTCCATCATGCGGTCGTCGAGGTGCTGGTGGGCGGCGAAGGCACCGGCCTGCTTGAGCATGGCATCGACGATGGTCGTCTTGCCATGGTCGACGTGGGCGACGATGGCGACGTTACGGATGTCGTGGCGCGTGGGCACTTCGGCGCTTCTCCCGGGATAGTGGATGGCGTCGCGTACGGTCCGGCACGCTCGCCTCGGCCGGGCGAAAACCTGCCACGGCCTTACCCCATGGTACGTCGCGCAGCGGGAACCGCCTGCCGGGGGGTCTGTCAAGAGGCCGGACGTATGAGTGCGGCCGAGTGCGGGGTGGGGTGCCTCGGGCGCCGGTCCTGCCTGAATTCCTGCGGGTCAATGGGTATCTCAAGACCTTGCCCGCCGGTGATCCGGCGGGCAAGGGACTTGAGTCACATCTGAGGTTGCGACCCTCCGGTCAACCGGACAGGCACCTGTTTGTCACCACTTCTTACGCACGGCTTCCGCTCGGCTACTTCTTCTTCTTGTCCTTCGCGGTCGGCGGCTTCTTCCAGCCGATGTCCTGGAAGCGGGGGGCGCCGAGGCCGAAGGCGCCCGCGTTGACCAGGCCCGGCTTGACCGCCACCAGCTCGGGGCGCTGGTAGAGCGGGATGGAGCCGGCCGCGGCCCAGATCCGGGCGTCCGCCTTGCGCACCAGCTCGCGGGACTCCTTCTCGTCCAGGGCGCTGACCGCCTGGTCGAACAACTGGTCGATGTGGTCGGTGCCGACCCGGGTGTAGTTCTGTTCGACGAGCAGCGAGCCGTCCGCGGCCGGCTCCGGCTTGGCGAAGATGGGCCGGGCGTCGGTGGCGGGGTAGGCGGTCGCCGGCCAGGAGTAGAGGGCCAGGTCGTACTGGCCCGCCGCGATGTGGTCCTTGAAGAAACTGTCGTCGGCCACCTTCGTCGTCTCGGTGGTCACGCCGATCTTCCGGAGCATCTGGGAGATCCGCTCGCCGACCGTGCGCAGGGCCTCCGAGCCGGGGCCCGACGGGACCACGAAGCGCAGGGTCAGCGGCTTGCCGTCCTTGGCCAGCACGCTTCCGGAGGTGCGCACCGCCCCCTTGGCCGGGGCCTGGGACGCCTTGTCGGGCTCGACCGCGTCCCCGTCACGGGCCGGGCTGCGCTTGCCGTCGTCGACGGCGAGTGCGCCGACGGCCGCGGCCTGGGCGAGGAGGGAGTCCTCCTGCTGGGCCAGGAAGGGGGCCGGGGCGAGCACCGGGGATGGCCGGGCTCCGGCCGCGCCCTTGGCGAATGCGTCGGCGTCGACGATCTCCCCGTCGAGTCCGTACGCGGCCGCGCCCTCGGCCCCGGCGAGGAGGCCGTCGCCGCTGTGGCCCTCGGGGCCCTCGGGGCGGCTCCCGAGCGTGCCCTGGTGGTCACGGCGGGCCGTGCCGGTGGTCACCGCCCGCAGGTCGGCGCCGGCCGGGTGGAGCTCGCCGTTGCGCTGGTCGTCCTGGCCCACGATGTACAGGCCGTCGTTGCCGGTGCCCGGGCCCGAGGGAGTCTTCGAGTCGTCCTGCTCCGCGCTCTCCGGGCCGGCCTTGGCCCCCGCGGGCTCGGTGATCTTCCCGCCGGGGCGCCAGCCGGCGTCCGCGAGCAGGGCCTGGGCCGCCTTGGTGTCCTGGCCGCCGAGGGAGTCGCTGTTGTCGGCGTACGCCTGCTGCCCGGCCAGGGCCACATGGCTGCCGACGGGCTTCGCGGGCAGGCCGAGCGGCTTCAGCACGATCTCGGCGAGCGCCTTGCGGTCCAGGGCCCGGGCCAGCGCCCGTCGCACCCGCTCGTCGGCGAGCGGGCCGGAGGCCCCGTTCATGGCGAGCTGGGTGTAGGCGGGCTCCAGGGACTTGCGCACGGTGAAGGTCCGCAGGGCCGACTGTTCGTCGGCGTAGCGCTGCACCGACTCGGCGTGCTTCTGGCGGCTCTCCTTCTCCGCCGCGGCCTTGCCCTCGTCCGCTCCGAAGGCCACCGCCCACGACAGGGTGGCCTGCGCCGGGGTCAGCGCGGCGGCCGGGCCGTGCGCCGGGGCCCCGCCCGAGCCGGCCGCGCCCGGGCCGTTCTTGCCGGAGGCGTCCCGGTGGGCCAGTGCGATCCGCTCGGCGCCCGCCCGGTCGATCTCCGCCAGATCGAGCTTCCCGGCGGCGAGCGCGGCCGGTCGCTCCGCCCGGGGCACGGCCGTCAGGACCAGCGTGTCCAGCTTGGTCGGGGCTCCCCACCAGCGGGGGTTGCGGGTCAGGGCCACCGTGCCCGTCTTCTTGTCGACCGCGCCGAGCGCGAAGGGTCCCGCGGTCACCTTCAGCGTGCCGCGGGCGGACTCGTTGAAGGCGTCCGGGGCGCCGGTGACCTGCTTGGGGTAGAGCGGGGTGAACAGGGAGCGCCAGTCCGCGTACGGCTTGACGAAGGTGACCTTGACCTCCAGGTCGGTCTTGCCCCGCTCGATCTTCTCGATCCGCTCGTAGCCGGCGTTGCGGGCGGTCCAGTACGCCGAGTCCTTGCCGTTCAGGGCCCGCCACTGCGCCACGAAGTCCGCCGCGCCGATCTCGCGGCCGTCGCTCCACACGGCCTGCTGGTTCAGCTTGTACAGGACGACCTGCTTGGGCTCCCGCTCGACGACCTCGGCCTTCTCCAGGTAGTCGGGATTGGCCACCGGCCGCCCCTTGGCGTCCAACACGAACAGCTGGGGCAGCACCGCCCCGGCGATCCGGGTGGTCGTGGCGTCGGCGTCGGCCTGGAAGGCGTTGAAGGTGTCGGGGAGGCTGTCCACCGCCCAGCGCAGCGTGCCGCCGTCGGCGACCTTGTCGCGGGTGGTCGCGGCGATGTCCTGTCCGGCGGCGGCCGGGCCGCCCTCGTCGTCGCCCGCACCGCAGCCCGCGAGCAGCGGCAGCGCGAGGACTCCCGAGGTCAGCAGCGCCAAGGACCTGCGCCTTCTCTGGGACATGGGTGGTACCTCCGGGGCGGGGCGTGGGGGATGCATGATCACGTTCGGCGGTATATGGAGCTGATCACACCGGTTGCCGAAAACCACTGAAATCGACGTCCTGCCGCACCCCTCGCAGCAGCACCTCGCCACGCCGCGAACCCCACCCGTGCGGACCAATCCCGCTTGCGCGCCGAAGGAGCGTTCCCCCGGGAGAGGGATGAGAATGGGGGGCAGGGAGGGGCGCACGGTTTACGCCTGCGCGCCCGCAATCGCTGCACGTCCCTTCACAACCGGGGACGGGAAGCGCGACACTCGCAGGCGCACATGAGCGTTGCCACCGCACCTTGGCGGAAGTGAGGGCAAATCATGTCCCTGCAAGACGATCTGACTGCCGTACGACGCAACCTGGACGAGCTGACGCGCAAAGTCGAGCAGCTGGAGCAGCAGGCCAAGCGCCAGAGGCCCGGGAGCTCGACGCCGGCGGCCGCTCCGGACCCGTCCCGCATGGTGACGGTCCCGGACACGCCGTACGACAGCTCGCTGTGGCAGGACGTCGACGACGAGGGCCTCGGCGCCCGCGACCGCCGCGCCCCCTGACCGGGGCGACGTCCCGACACACCCATCCCGACCCCCGCACACCCCATCTGGCCCGGCCGCCCCGCGGCCGGGCCTCCTGGGCCACCCCTCATCACTCCACCCGGAGTCCCCTTTGGCCACAGGCACACAACCACCTCAGCAGCGGCCCGGCGGCGTCCACGACGCCTCCCGGGCCGCGATCGCTGCCCGGCACCTGCGGACCGACCGGTGGTGGCTGGCCCCCGCCGGCACCGCGGCCGGGCTGCTCGCCTTCATCGTCTACTCGACCTGGCGCGCCTTCGCGAACGCCGACTACTACGCGGCCCCGTACGTGTCCCCGTTCTACTCCCCGTGCCTCGCGGAGAACTGCGTCCCGATGAAGGACGGCCCGAACTGGGACCTCTTCGGCAGCTGGTGGGGCCTGTCCCCCGCGCTGCTGATCTTGATCTTCCCGCTCGGCTTCCGGCTGACCTGCTACTACTACCGGAAGGCCTACTACCGGGGCTTCTGGGCCTCGCCGCCGGCCTGCGCCGTCGCCGAGCCGCACGGGAAGTACACGGGCGAGACCCGCTTCCCGCTGATCTCCCAGAACATGCACCGGTACTTCTTCTACGCGGCGCTCCCGGTCGCGGGCATCCTCACGTACGACACGGTGCTCACCTTCCGCGACGAGAACTACGCGTGGGGCCACATGGGCCTCGGGACGCTGCTGTTCCTGGTCAACATCGCGCTGATCTGGGCCTACACACTGTCCTGCCACTCCTGCCGGCACATCATGGGCGGCCGGCTCAAGCACTTCTCCAAACATCCGGTGCGCTACCGGCTGTGGGGCTGGATCAGCCGGCTCAACACCCGCCACATGCAGCTGGCGTGGGCCTCCCTGATCAGCGTCGCCCTGTGCGACTTCTACGTGTACCTGATCGCCAGCGGCGCCTTCACCGACCCGAGGATCTTTTGACATGGTTCAAGTCGACCGGCAGCAGTGGGACGTGGTCGTGGTCGGCGCGGGCGGCGCCGGGCTGCGGGCCGCGATCGAGGCCCGCGAGCGCGGCGCCCGTACGGCCGTGATCTGCAAGTCCCTCTTCGGCAAGGCCCACACGGTGATGGCCGAGGGCGGGATCGCCGCCTCCATGGGCAACGTCAACGAGGGCGACAACTGGCAGGTCCACTTCCGCGACACCATGCGCGGGGGCAAGTTCCTCAACCAGTGGCGGATGGCGGAGCTGCACGCGAAGGAGGCCCCGGACCGGGTCTGGGAGCTGGAGACCTGGGGCGCGCTCTTCGACCGGACGCCCGACGGGAAGATCTCCCAGCGCAATTTCGGCGGCCACGAGTACCCGCGCCTCGCGCACGTGGGCGACCGTACGGGCCTGGAGCTGATCCGCACCCTCCAGCAGAAGATCGTCCAGCTCCAGCAGGAGGACTTCAAGGAGTACGGGGACTACGAGGCCCGGCTCAAGGTCTTCCAGGAGTGCACGGTCACCAGGGTTTTGAAAGATCGCAGTCTCAAAGACGGAGCAGGGGTCTCGGGGACCTTCTGCTACGAACGCGAGTCCGGCCGGTTCTTCGTCCTGGAGGCCCCGGCGGTGGTCCTGGCCACGGGCGGGATCGGCAAGTCCTTCAAGACCACCTCGAACTCCTGGGAGTACACGGGCGACGGCCACGCGCTGGCCCTGCTCGCGGGCGCGCCCCTGCTGAACATGGAGTTCGTGCAGTTCCACCCCACGGGAATGGTCTGGCCCCCTTCCGTGAAGGGCATCCTCGTCACCGAATCGGTCCGCGGTGACGGCGGGGTGCTGCGCAACTCCGAGGGCAAGCGGTTCATGTTCGACTACATCCCGGACGTGTTCAAGGAGAAGTACGCCGAGTCGGAGGAGGAGGGCGACCGCTGGTACGAGGACCCGGACCACAACCGGCGTCCGCCCGAGCTGCTGCCGCGCGACGAGGTGGCGCGGGCCATCAACTCCGAGGTGAAGGCGGGCCGCGGCTCCCCGCACGGCGGTGTCTTCCTCGACGTGTCCACCCGGATGCCGGCCGAGAAGATCAAACGGCGACTCCCCTCCATGTACCACCAGTTCAAGGAGCTGGCGGACGTGGACATCACGGCCGAGCCGATGGAGGTGGGCCCGACCTGCCACTACGTGATGGGCGGCATCGCGGTCGACTCCGACACCGCGGCCACCGTCGGTGTCCCGGGGCTGTTCGCGGCGGGCGAGGTCGCGGGCGGGATGCACGGCTCGAACCGGCTGGGCGGCAACTCCCTGTCCGACCTGCTGGTCTTCGGCCGCCGGGCGGGCCTGCACGCGGCGGAGCACGCGGCGGCTTCCGGTGCCCGGGCCGTCGTGTCCCAGGCGGAGATCGACGCGGCGGCCGCGGAGGCGCTGGCCCCGTTCCACGCCGACGACGGCGCGGAGAACCCGTACACCCTCCACCAGGAACTCCAGACGACCATGAACGACCTGGTCGGCATCATCCGGCGGGCGGGCGAGATGTCCGAGGCCCTGGAGAAGCTGGCGGGCCTGCGCGAGCGGGCCGCCCGGGCCGGGGTCGAGGGGCACCGGCAGTTCAACCCGGGCTGGCACCTCGCCCTGGACCTGCGCAACATGCTGCTGGTCAGCGAGTGCGTGGCCCGCGCGGCCCTGGAACGCACCGAGAGCCGGGGCGGGCACACCCGCGAGGACTGCCCGGCGATGGAGCGGAGCTGGCGGCCGGTGAACCTGCTGTGCCGGCCGGTCGATCCGTCACCCGCGGATCCGGCGGCCGACCGGATCGAGCTCACCCGGGTCCGCACCGACCCCATCCGTCCCGACCTGCTCGCGCTCTTCGAGAAGGAAGAGCTGGTCAAGTACCTCGCCGAAGAGGAGCTGTACGAATGAGTACGTACGACGCGAGCTTCCGGATCTGGCGGGGCGACGCGGAGGGCGGGGAACTGCGGGACTTCACCGTCGAGGTGCACGACGGGGAGGTGGTCCTGGACATCGTCCACCGGCTCCAGGCCACCCAGGCCTCGGACCTCGCGGTGCGCTGGAACTGCAAGGCCGGCAAGTGCGGCTCGTGCAGCGCGGAGATCAACGGGCGGCCGCGGCTGATGTGCATGACGCGGATGTCGACCTTCGAGCGGTCCGAGACGATCACGGTGACCCCGCTGCGCGCCTTCCCGGTCGTCCGGGACCTGGTCACGGACGTGTCCTTCAACTACCAAAAGGCCCGGGAGGTCCCGTCGTTCGTACCTCCGGAGGGGGTGGCCCCGGGCGCGTACCGGATGCAGCAGATCGACGTGGAGCGCTCGCAGGAGTTCCGCAAGTGCATCGAGTGCTTCCTGTGCCAGGACACGTGCCATGTGGTGCGTGACCACGAGGAGAACAAGACCGCCTTCGCGGGCCCCCGCTTCCTGATGCGGGTCGCGGAGCTGGACATGCACCCCCTGGACGCGGCGGCGGAGGCGGGCCTCGACCGCAAGCGCACCGCCCAGGAGGAGCACGGGCTCGGCTACTGCAACATCACCAAGTGCTGTACGGAGGTCTGCCCCGAGGGCATCAAGATCACCGACAACGCGCTGATCCCGCTGAAGGAGCGGGCGGTGGACCGCAAGTACGACCCGCTGGTGTGGCTCGGGAGCCGGATCCGGCGCCGTTCCGATCCCCAGTAGTCCGCGATCGGTACACAATGCCCCCTGAAGTAGCGTCGATTGACGTGACGTCAGGGGGCTTCGCGTGCGCGTGGGGGATCAGCTGGGCGGCCGGTACCGACTGGACCAGCGGCTCGGGCAGGGTGGCATGGGCGAGGTCTGGCGGGCACACGACCTACAGCTGGGCCGGTCCGTCGCGGTCAAGGTGCTGCTGGAGGCGGCGACGGGCGACGAGGTCGTCGCCCGGTTCCGGCGCGAGGCCACCATCGGGGCCCGGCTCCAGCACCCGGGCATCACGGTGGTGCACGACGTGGGGCAGGAGGACGGCCGGCTCTTCATCGTCATGGAGCTGCTCTCCGGCGAGGACCTCGGGAGCGTACTGGCCCGCGAGCGGGACGGACTGCCGGTCGCCACCGTGCTCGGACTGGCCGCCCAGACGGCGGAGGCCCTGGCCGCCGCGCACGAACAGTCCGTGGTGCACCGGGACCTGAAGCCCGCGAACCTGTTCCTGCTGCCCGGCGGCCGGCTCAAGATCTGTGACTTCGGCATCGCGCACTCCTCGGACGCCACGGCGGGCTGGACGGTGACGGGCCGGATCTTCGGCACCTTCGCCTACATGGCCCCCGAGCAGTGGCTGGGCGAGCACGTGGACGCGCGCTGCGATCTCTACGCCCTGGGGTGCGTGCTGTACGCCCTGCTCTGCGGGAAGCCGCCCTTCGGCGTGGCCGAGCCGATGTACACCCTGGCGCGCAGGCACATCGAGGAGCCCCCGGCCCCGCTGCCCGCGGCGCCCCCCGCCCTGGCCGGGCTGCTCATGGCCCTGCTGGCCAAGAAGCCCGCCGAGCGCCCGGAATCGGCACGCGTGGTGGGCGAGATCCTGCGCGGGCTGTCGGCCGCGGGCCCGGCGCCGGAGTACGTCCCGACGGTCGTGGAACGGGGCACCCACGGCGCCCCTGCCGGCGCCTCCCGATCCCAGGAGCCGCCGTGGGAGCTCGTGCGGGAACTGCTGCGTCAGGCGGAAGAGGCCGTGCGGGTCACGCCCGGTGCCGGGGAGCGGCGCCTGGAGGCCCTGGCCGCCGCCGCGGACGTCGCCGCCCGCTTCGACGCCGGGCTCGCGCAACGACTGCTCACCGATGCCGAGCTCTGCGCCTGGACGGACGGCGGCGGCGGGGCCCGGGTCGCCGTCCTGCTGACCGCCCTCGCCCGGCGGATCTCCGTACATGCCCCCGCGCGCGGCGGGCGGGTGCTGACCGAGGCCCAGCAAGCGCTGTTCACGGAATTCGGCCCGACCCGCGCGGACCCGCTGCGCCAGGTGGCCGAGGCACTTGCGGCGGTCGCCCCGGAGCGCGCGGCCCAGCTCGCCCTGCACGAGTTCGGGGACCGGTCGACGACCGACCGCATCCTGGCCCGGGCCGCCGTCGCCGCCGCCCGCACCGATCACGTGCTCGCGGCCCGGTACCTGTCCCACATCGGCGACACCGGCCTGTACGCGGCCACCGAGACCGACATCGTCGCGGCGATCGCCGAACGGGACCTGCCCGGGGCACTGCGGCACGCCGAGGGGATCGGGCAGCCCGGTGCGCGCGCCGTGGCCCTGGCCCGGATCGCCCGCGCCAGGGCCGACGCCGGGGACCCGGAGACCGCGGCCGAGGCGCTCGGCCTCGCGGAGCGGACCGCTTCCCGTGCCGCGCGGGAGCGGGCCGTCGCTCTGCGGGAGACGGCGGACGAACTGGCCGCGCGGGGGCAGCGCGTGCAGGCCGCGCGGTTGCTCGGCCAGGCGGAGGGCATGCTGCGGGCGGACGGGGAAAGGGTCGGCGACCCGGAGATCGACATGGTCATCGGCTCCTTGGCCGAAGCCCGCCGGCGGCTCGCGCAGGGCTCCCCGACAGCCCTGGATCCGGCGACCGCCCGGGACCGGGCGACCGCGGCGCGTGCCGCGCACCCCGCGGGTCCCGAACGGGCCCTCGCACTGGCCGGGATCGCCCGGGAGTGCCTGGCCGGATGGTCGGCGCCCTGGCTCCCGGAAGTGGCCTCGGATGCCGGCACCCCGCCGGAGCACCCCCCGGTGACGGCCGGCGGCGCCGACTCCCCGCTCCGGCTGAGCCACCGCCTGGAGGGACTGTCCGGGGTACCCCGCTGGTCCACCTCGGCGACCCCGTCATCGCTCCGCCGGGTCGGGGACGACGTGGCCTGGATGGCGGGGGGCCATGTGGGCTGCGTACGGGCGGAGAACGGCGCGACGCTCTGGATGGCGGCCGCCGACGCGGGGGTGCGGGCGACTCCGCTGTCCGGGTCGAGGTCGGTGGCCCTCGCGGCGCACCCGAACGAGAGCGTGGTCCATGTCGCGGTGCAGCGGCGGGACGCCCCGGGGGTGCGGCTGCTGGCGCGGGAGGCGCTGAACGGCAGGGTGCGGTGGTGGCGCGACCTGCCCGGGGAGACTCCCGTGGGCTCGCCGGACCGCGCGCGGTTCACGGTGGCCGGGAACCTCGTGCTGTACGGGGGTCGGGAGGCGGTGACGGCCGTGAGCGCGGCCACCGGGCAGGAAGTCTGGCGGCATGCGGGGCCGTTCACGGACGCGCTCGCGCTGACGGTCGGTCCGGACTGCGTGGTCCTCGCCGACCGAGGGGGCCTGACGAGCCTGCACCTGCAGAGCGGCGCCCTGCTGTGGCCGGGGGCGGGGGTGGAGGCGCCGAGTGTGCCCGTGGGCCCGGTCCACGTGGTGGACGGGACCGAGTTGCGCGCGCTGCACCAGGGCACCGGCGTGCCGCTGTGGGCCGTCGAACTGGGTGTGCCCGCCCCCGTGGCACTGGCCGGACGGGGCGTGTTGTACGCGGCCGGGGTGCTTCGGGGCACTCGGGGGGACTCGGTGTTCGCCGTCGACGCGGACTCGGGCCGGGTGGTGTGGCGCAGGGAGGTCACGGCGCGGAGCGACGCCCGCGACTGTGTGCTCGAACTGCTCGGCATCCGCGCCGGACTGCTGTACGTGAAGTCGGCGAGCGGCAACACCGGCAGACTGCGCCGGCAGGCCGGGACCCCGTTCCTGACCGCCCTCGATCTCGCGGACGGCAGTGTCCGATGGCGCTGGGCGCACCCCGGTATCGGCCGCCACGAGGCGATCCTGCGCGCGGACAGCGTCGTGCTCCCGCTGCCCGAACTGACGGCGATCACCTTGCTGTGACTCCGGGTGCGGAAGGGCCGAACCGCCCATACCCTCCCAAATGTGATCCCGCCGAGAAGTAGGTCGAGAAGCGAGATATGCGTACGGGCCGGGCTCGCCCTGGCCGCCGGACTGATCACCGTCGGCGGTTGGGGCGTGGCCGGGGCGCCGCCCGCGCGGGCGGACGATCCCGTCACCCTGTCGCAGCAAGGGCAGATCACCGACCGCGTCGGGGCACTGGGCGACCGGCAGCCGGCCGTCACCGCCGCGCTCGACAGGCTCTACGCGGACCGCCGCATCCAGCTCTTCGTGACGTACGTACGCGACTTCTCCGGGCGCTCCGCCCAGAGCTGGGCCGACGCCACCGCGGAGAAGAACGGCCTCGGCCAGAACGACGTCCTGCTGGCCGTGGCGACCGGGGCCCGCCAGTACGCGTACTCGGCCGCCGTCGACTCCGGTTTCACCGAGCAGCAGCTGGCGGAGGTGGCCCGGGTCGCCATCGAGCCGGCCCTGAAGCAGAACGACTGGGCGGGCGCGGCCATCGGCGCGGCAGGCGGCTACGCCGCGGTGCTGGGCGGGCAGCCCGTACCGGCGCCGACCATCACGCCGGGCCCCGCCGATCCCGGCGGCAAGGCGAGCGGGGAGAGCGGCGCCGGGGACTACGTGCTCCCGGTGGTCGCGGTCGGCGCGGCCGGGGCGCTCGGCCTGTACGCGTACACCCGCCGCAAGCGCTGGGTCTCCGGCAGCGGCCGCGGGGCCACGACCGGGCCGGGCTGGCCCGAAGGGGCGCCGGACCGGCTCCCGCTCCCGGAACTGGACACCAAGGCCAAGACGCTGCTGGTGGAGACCGACGACGCGATCCGTACCAGCATCGAGGAACTCGGCTTCGCCGACGCCCAGTTCGGCGAGGCGGCGATCGGCCCCTTCACCGAGGCCGTGAAGTACGCCAAGGACGAGCTGACGCACGCCTTCCGGCTGCGCCAGCAGCTCGACGACGCCTACCCCGAGGACGACGCGACCCGGCGCCGGATGCTGGACGAGATCGTCGCCCGCTGCACCGAGGCGAACCGGCGGCTCGACGCCGAGTCTGCGGACTTCGACCGGCTGCGGGACCTGGAGAAGAACGCCCCGCAGGCCCTCGCCACGGTGGAGCAGCACTTCCGGGCACTCACCGGGCGCGCCACCACGGCCGAGGCGACCCTGACGGCGCTGAAGCGGCGGTACGCCGACTCCGCGTCCGGGCCGGTGGCGTCCAACCCCGAACAGGCCGAGGAACGGATGCTGTTCGCGACGACCAGTCTCGACGAGGCCCGCGCGGCGCTCGACGCCGGCGACAACGGCAAGGCTGCCGTGCACGTACGCGCCGCCGAGGGCGCGGTGGACCAGGCGGCGACCCTCGTCGACGCGGTCGAGCGGCGGGCGCAGGAGCTGGCGCAGGCCGCCGGGAAGCTGCCGGGCGCGCTGAACGAGGCGGAGACCGACCTGGCGGACGCCCGCGGGCTGCTGACCGGCACCACGGAGGGCACCTCCACGGCGGACCTGCGCGGCCGGATCAGCCGGGCGGAGGCCGTACTGGCCGACGTACGGCAGGAGGAGGCCGGCGGCCGGTACGACCCGATCGACGCCCTGCGCCGCATCGAGGAGGCCGACGCGGCCCTCGACGAGGCGCTGGCCGGTGCGCGGGAGCGGGAGTCGGGCCGGCAGCGGGCGGTGGCCCTGCTCGACCAGGCCATGCTCTCGGCGCGCAGTGCGATCGGAGCGGCCACGGACTACGTCACCACCACCCGGGGCGCGGTCGGCAGCCAGGCCCGCACCCGGCTGGCGGAGGCCGGCCGACACCTGGAGCGGGCCGCGGCCCTGTCCTCGTCGGACCCGGCGGGAGCGCTGGCGGAGGCACAGCGGGCGGATTCCCTCGCCCGGCAGGCGCAGGAGCTCGCGGAGGCCGACGTACGGGCGTACCAGGACCCGTACGCCGGCAGGCGCGGCGGAGGCGGCGGCCGGGGCGGCGCGGTACTCGGCGGAATCATCCTCGGCGAGATCCTGCGCGGCGGCGGCCTTGGGGGCGGGGGCGGCTTCGGCGGCGGGGGCCGCGGCCCGGGCTCCTTCGGCGGCGGCGGAACCCGCGGCCGCATGGGCGGCGGCGGCCGCTTCTGAACCGCGTTCGGCTTTCGGCTTCGGCTTCGGCAACACGCCTTCCCCTTGACCCTTGACCCTTGACCCTTGATCAGGAGAGCCCCACATGAGCAAGCAGACCATCCTCGGCCGTGTCACGCAGCTCGCCAAAGCCAACATCAACGCACTGCTGGACCAGGCCGAGGACCCGCAGAAGATGCTCGACCAGCTGATCCGCGACTACTCGAACAACATCTCGGAGGCCGAGCAGGCCGTCGCGACGACGATCGGCAACCTCCGGATGCTGGAGGCGGACCACAAGGAGGACGTGGAGGCGGCCGCCGAGTGGGGCACCAAGGCGCTCGCGGCGAGCAAGAAGGCCGACGAACTGCGGGCCGGTGGCTCCGCGGTGGACGCCGACAAGTTCGACAACCTCGCGAAGGTGGCGCTGGGCCGGCAGATGCAGTCCGAGAAGGAGGCGAAGACGGCGGAGCCGACGATCGCCGCGCAGACGGAGGTCGTGGACAAGCTCAAGTCGGGCCTCGACTCCATGAAGAGCAAGTTGACGGAGCTCCAGGCGAAGCGGGACGAGCTGGTGTCTCGGGCCAAGACCGCGCAGGCGCAGAACACGATGATGGACGCGGTGAAGAACATCGACGTGATGGACCCGACGAGTGAGTTGTCGCGGTTCGAGGACAAGGTCCGCCGGGAGGAGGCCAAGGCCCTCGGCAAGCAGGAGCTGGCGGCCTCCTCGCTGGACGCGCAGTTCGAGTCCCTGGAGGACCTCGGCAAGACGTCCGAGATCGAGGCGAGGCTCGCTGCGCTCAAGCAGGGCCGCGCCGCCTGATCCCTCCCGGGGGGTGCGGGTGGGTGCCGGGCTCCGCCCGTACCCGCGGCTCAAAACGCGGCGCTCCGCGCCCGCGCCTCAAACGCCGGCGGGGCTGGAACATCCGGCCAGAGGCGCGGGGTCCGGGGCGGAGCCCCAGCAGCGGCGCTCAGCCGGATGACCGACCCCCCAGGCGGGCTTCGGCGGCCGCGCGGACCTCGGGGTCCTCCATCGGGTCGTCCCGCAGGACCGCGAGCCGGGCAACGGCCTCCGGCCCGTCCGGCGCCTCCGCGATGCCCAGCAGCCGCGCCCCGGTCTCGCAGTCCCAGAGCGACTCGGTGTGCGTGTGGTCCAGGCCGCCGCGGTCGACGGCGGCGAGCGCCCGCAGATAGTCGGGCCGCTCCAGGGAGTGCGGGGTGCGCAGCCAGAACCGGCGCAGCACCGGCACCGCCTCGGCCGCGTCGGGTCCGAACCGGGCGAGCCGCTTCGCGGTCAGGTAGGGGCCGCACCAGTCCCGCTCCCGCCACTGGTCCGCCAGTTCCGCCACGAGCCGCGGGATCACCTCGGGCCCGAGGTGATCGGCCAGTACGTCGGCCCCCAGAGCGGCCAGCCACTCCCGCTCGTCCGCCGCCCACCACCGCGCGGCCGGCACGGCGAGGGCGCCGAGGCCCTCCACGGCCCGGGTGAGGGCGGGCAGCGGTAGCCTGCCGTCCGAGCGCCCGAGCAAGGGCACGAGCGGGATCAGCCCTTCCTCCGGTGGCCGGCGGGCCAGTACGTACAGCGCGCCGATCTTCTCGCCTTCGCCGGTACGGGGGTCGGCCAGCAGGGCGAGCAGCTCCTCGCCGCTCCGGTCGGCGAAAGCCTGGGCGGGCAGGTCGGGGAAGACCTTCGTCTCCATCCCGAACCGGATCCACGGCTCGCAGGGCCACAACTCCTCCTGCTCCCCGCCGATCCGGGACCGCGCGACCGGCTCCAGGTCCTCCCACCACTCGACCGGCCAGAGGTCCGCGACCGACTCCAGTACGCGGATCCAGTGCGCGCCCTCGCGGACATGGGCCCGCAGGCCCTCCCTCGCTTCGTCGGATCCGGCGAGAGCGAGCAGCTCCAGTACCTCGATCGCCCGCATGCAGTCGTCCTCGTCCCCCGCCAGCTGCGCCACCACGGGCGCGGGGGACAGTTCCAGGTCCCGGAGCAGACGCGCGTGGAAGAGGGCGCGGTGGTCGAGACCGTCCCAGCGCCAGTCCCGCCGGATCACCTCGTACACGAGCGGCGCGGCCGCCGCCGGGTCCTGCCCGGCCCGTACGGCGCCCAGGCCGCGGCCGCGCTGGAGCAGCCCGTGCAGCGAGTCGTAAGGGGCGTACCGGGCTCTGTGTTCGTCGTCGCTCATCGCCCCGTACCCTGCCCGCCGCGGTACGGGGCCGCCACCGGTTATCCGTTCATCCGTACATGTTCAGCAGCTGCTCCGCCGAGAGTTCGGCCACCGCCTCCGCCGTCGCGCCGGGCAACGGCAGCTCGAACCAGACCGTCTTCCCCCGGTGGGTACGGCGGGTGCCCCAGCCGGCCGACAGCAGGCCGACCAGCTGGAGGCCCCGGCCGCCCTCGTCCGTGTCACGGGCCCGGCGGCGTCTCGGCTGGACCAGGTTCGCGTCCCACACCTCGCAGACGAGGGTCCGGTCGAGCAGGAGGCGGAGCCTGATCTCGCCCTCCCCGTACCGCAGGGCGTTGGTGACGAGCTCGCTCACCAGGAGTTCCGTGGTGTCCAGCAGGCCTTCGAGGCCCCACGCCGGCAGCTTCGCCCGGGCCAGTTCCCGGGCGCGGCCCACCGAGCGGGCCTCGCGGGGCAGCTGCCAGTCGCCGACGGCGTCCACGGGCAGGCCCTGTACCCGGGCCATGAGGAGGGCGATGTCGTCCTCCCCGTGCCGGGTGTCCAGGGTGTTCAGCACGTGGTCGCAGACGTCTTCCAGCGGGCGGACCGGGTCCGCGAGGGCCTCCCGCAGCCCACGCAGGCCCTCCTCCAGCGGGTGGTCGCGGGATTCGACCAGTCCGTCGGTGTAGAGCGCGAGGAGCGCGCCCTCGGGGAGATCCACCTCGACCTCCTCGAAGGGCTCGCCGCCCACGCCGAGGGGCATGCCCGGCGGTACCTCCAGCAGCAGCGCGGGCCGCGGCTTGCCGGCCTCGTCCGGGGGCTCCACCAGTACCGGCGGCATGTGGCCGGCGTTGGCGATGGTGCAGCGCCGGGTCACCGGGTCGTAGACGGCGTACACGCAGGTGGCGAGGTACACCTCGGAGCGGTCGGCGTCCCGCGAGTGCAGGGCGGCCCGGGAGGCCTGCTGGGATCCGCCGGGGGCGCCGAGACCGCGGGCGATCTCGTCCAGCGCGGTCAGCACCTCCGCCGGTTCGAGGTCCAGCAGCGCGAGGGTCCGTACGGCGGTCCGCAGTTCGCCCATCGCGACGGCGGCCCGCAGCCCACGGCCCATGACGTCGCCGACGACCAGCGCGGTGCGGTGCCCCGGGAGTTCGATGACGTCGAACCAGTCGCCGCCGACCTCGGTGGCCGCGTTCCCGGGCAGGTAGCGGCAGGCGATGTCGAGGCCGGCCGCTTCCGGGTCGCCGGGCGGCAGCAGGCTGCGCTGCAATATCAGCGCCCGCTCGTGCTCGCGCCGGTACAGCCGCGCGTTGTCTATGCACACGGCGGCGCGGGCGGCCAGCTCCACCGCGACCGCCCTGTCCCGTTCGCCGAAGGGTTCGCTGCCCTTCGTACGGGAGAACTGCGCGAGCCCGACCACCGTGTCGTGGGCGACCATCGGCACGACCAGCGTGGACTGCACGAGGTCGTCCGGCCCGCCGCCCTCGATCAGCCGCGGCCGGGCCGTGCGCAGCGCGAGCGCGCCCGGCGAGGCGGCCGGGTAGCGGTGGACCTCCCCAACGGAGACCAGCGCGCCCGGGCCGGACAGCGGCGCGTCCGAGACCGCCGAGGCGAAGGCGACCCGCCGCAGCGGCGCGGACGGGGTGCGTGCCGGGCCCTGGCCGGGCAGGCTCGGCACGCCGGGGCCTTGTGGCCGGGCGGGGCGGTCGTCGTCGCCGAGCAGCAGCCCCTGGTAGAGGTCGACGGCGGCCAGGTCGCAGAAGCCGGGCACGGTGACGTCGAGCAGCTCGCGGGCGGTGGTCTCCAGGTCCAGGGAGTTCCCGATCCGGTGCCCGGCCTCGTTGAGCAGGGCGAGGTTGCGCCGTACGCCGGCGGCCTCGCGGGCGGCGAGGTGGCGCCGGGTGACGTCGGTGCCGATGCCGGCGACTCCGATGGGCCGGCCGGTGCCGCCGTGCACGCGGTAGAGGTTGATGGACCAGTGACGGTTCTCCCGGCTGCCGGGGGCGGCTCCGGTGATCCGGAGGTCGGTGACGGAGTCCCCGGTCTCCAGGACCCGGCGCAGGGCCTCGGCCATCCGGTCGGCCTCGTCCCGCGGCAGGTAGTCGTGCACGGTCCGGCCCCGGTGCTCCTCGGCCGCTCCCCCGAAGACGGTGGCGAAGCGGCGGTTGGCCCGCTGCACGGTGAGGTCCGTGCCGAAGAGGAGGAAGCCGAACGGAGATTGGCCGAATATGGCTTGTGAGGCCGCAAGATCGGATTCGATGCGTCGCAGCGCGCGTACGTCGACGACGACGCACAGCGCGGCCCGCTCGGAGCTTTCGGTCTGGGTCGGCATCACGTAGATCTCCGCCACCCCGTGCGTGCCGCCCCCGCCGGGGATGCGGAAGGGGATCAGGCCCGTCCATTCTTTGCCGTCGAGGATCTCGGAGACCCTGCGGTGGGCGTCGGCGCGCAGCTCCGGCGGCATGAAGGCGTCGACGGGGTCGCGGCCCACGGCCTGGGAGGACGGCAGCCCGAAGAGTTCCTCGGCGCGCAGGCTCCACTGGTCGATGAGCCCGTCGGGCCCGATCGAGAACGACGCGACCTTTATGTAGTCATATATCGAGCCAGGTGGACTGCTGTGCCACAGGGCGTCGTGCCATGTTTCGCGAGGCACGCTGGTCTGCTGTGCCTGCGCAGGTATCTCGCTCACGCGACCGTCCCCTCCAGCTCACCGCAACCGGACCGGCCATGACCGCAGTATTCAGCACCACGGCCCCGCTCGGCACGGCGTTCACGATCACAAAAAGGTCCCGTTAGTTTCGAGCCACGTCACGTGATCTCACCTTGTTACTCACCAGGAAGAGCCAACTCGAACCACACAGTCTTGCCCGACTTCCCGTGACGGGTCCCCCAACGCTGCGAGGAGGCGGCGACGAGGTGCAGTCCGCGGCCGCCTTCGTCGTCGGGCTGCGCGACCCGTTCGCGGGGCGGATCCGGAAGCGGATCGGAAACTTCCACGAGCAGCGCGGCCCCGCCCGCCGGGCCGGTGGCGGCTGGATCACGCCGTACCAGCCGGACGCCGATGGGGCCGGAGGCGTACCTGAGGGAGTTGGTGACGAGCTCGCTGACCAGCAGGACGGTCACATCGCCGACGGCCTCCAGGCCCCAGGCCCTGAGGGTGCCGCGCACGGCGTGGCGGGCGGTACGGACGGCACCGGGCTCGGCGGGGAAGGCCCATTCGGCACGTTCACCGTCTGTGTCGATCACGCCGATCACTTCCCGGGCCAGCATTGACCCCAGTCCGGTTCGTCTGTGACGAAAGGGGGACGAGATAGGGACTAATAGCGACATACCCGATATTTGAGGCGTCGTACCACCCGATCCCCCGCCCACCGGCGCACTGTGGCGCAGACGGCCCAGCGCGCGAGCGTCACGCGCCCCCGTCGGCGCTCGCGCTCCGCAACCGGCGACCGGCCTCGGCGACGGCGGGCCGGTCCTGGTCGAGCCAGTCCACCGACTCCAGCTCCTCCGGCCCGAGCCAGCGCAGTTCGTCGTGGTCCTCCAGCGGGGCCGGCACTCCGGAGAGCAGCCGGGCCGTCCACACGTGCAGGACGAGGCCGGGCTTCAGCGGCCACTCACCGGGGATCCGCTCCAGCGGCTCGGTCTCGACGCCGAGTTCCTCGCGCAGTTCGCGGACCAGCGCCTCGGGGACGGACTCACCCGGCTCGGCCTTGCCGCCGGGCAGCTCCCAGCGTCCGGCGAGCTCCGGCGGCGCGCTGCGTCGGGCGGCCAGCAGGCGCCCCTCATGACAAAGGGCTCCGCCCACGACCACTCGTACAGTCATGGGCGGAGCCTATGTCAACGCTCACTCAGTTCGTCGTGGCGGTCTGACCGATCCGCTCGACCCAGTAGAGCTGCTTGTGTCCTCGGTCATCGAGACTGTCGACGACCTTCTGGGCCTCGGCCCGGGTGGGATAGCGACCCACCCGGTAGCGGTTGCCGTTGTCGTCCTGACGTATGACCAGCCACGGAAGCAGGGCACCGCTGTCGTTCATCGCGTTTCACCCTCCGCCGACGTACCTGCCCGGGAAACCGCATTGCGCATATGCCCGAGCTTACGCCCGACCTTTACGCAGCGGATACGGTTTTTCACGAAGAGGTACCTCGCGGGCGTACTCATCCGGCCATGTGTACGAGTGAGCCGTGCGCGCCGGTTCAGACGGGGCGTACGGGGCGCACCGCGGGCATCGGCAGGATCACCGCGCCGCCCGTCGCCTCCTTGCGGCAGACGTCCCCGCAGGTCGCGTCGAGCGAGCAGCAGAGCGAACAGATCGGGCCCGATTGCACGGGGCAGTCGGCGATGTCGGGGAGTTCGTACGACGTCTCGCAGACGGAACAGACGTGGGTGGCGGTGACGTCCTCGACCGCCACGTCCGGCCCGTTCACGGTGTTCGGCCGGGCCAGGTAGTACTTCCCCCTGGTCATCCAGGCGATCAACGGGCACAGCAGGAGGGCGAGGCCGGCCGCGATGAAGGTGGAGAAGGCCTCGGCGTAGGTGCCGAACAGCCCGAAGAAGGCGAGGATCGAGACGGTGGAGGCGATCACCATCGCGCCGAAACCCGCCGGGTTGACGGCGTACAGGTAGGCCCGCTTGAACTCGATGTACGGCGGGCTGAGTCCGAGCCGCTTGTTGATCACGAGATCGGCTGCCACGGCGGCGATCCAGGCGATGCCCACGTTGGAGTAGAAGCCCAGCAGCTTGCCGAGCATCGCGAACATGTTCAGTTCCATCAGCGTCAGCGCGATGCCGAGGTTGAGGAAGATGTACCAGACCCGGCCGGGGTGGCGGTGGGTGACGCGGGAGAAGAAGTTCGACCAGGACAGCGAGCCGCTGTACGCGTTCGTCACGTTGATCTTGATCTGCGAGACGATCACGAAGAGCGCGGCGGCGGGCAGCGCGAAGCCGCCGAGCCACGGGCGCAGGGCCTCGATCTGCGGGGCGATCGGCTCCAGGGCGTGCGTGGTGCCCACCGCCTCCAGGGCGACGAACGCCAGGAAGGCGCCGCCGAGTTGCTTGGCCGCGCCGATGATCACCCAGCCGGGCCCGGCGGCGAGCACGGCGAGGTTCCACTTGCGGCTGTTGGCGGGGGACTTGGCGGGCATGAACCGCAGGTAGTCGGCCTGCTCCCCGATCTGCGCGATGAGCGAGAGGGCGATGCCGGTCCCGAATCCGAAGCCGATCCAGGAGAACCCGGATCCGGCGCCCTGGGTCCCGCCGAAGTCGGCGAAGGCGCCCCACGCTTCGGGGGCGTGGAAGGCGAGCACCACGAAGGGCAGCACGAGCCCGATCAGCCAGATCGGCTGCGTCCAGGCCTGCACCTTGGCGAGCGCGCCCATGCCCTTGAACACGATCGGGATCACCACGAGGGTGGTGAGGAGGTAGCCGACCTCCAGCGGGAGCCCGACCGCCTGGTGCATGGCCTGGGCCATGATCGAACCTTCGAGGGCGAAGAAGATGAAGGTGAAGGACGCGTAGATGAGGGAGGTCAGGGTGGACCCGAAGTACCCGAAGCCGGCCCCGCGGGTGACGAGGTCCATGTCCAGGCCGTACGTGGCGCACGCGCGGGCGATCGGAATGCCGGTCAGGAAGATGACCACGGCGGCGGCCAGGATCGCGGCGGCGCCGCTGGTGAATCCGTAGGCGAAGACGATGGACGCGCCGATGGCGAAGTCGGCGAGGTAGGCGATCCCGCCGAGGGCGGTGCCGGCGACGGTGCCTGGGCCCCAGCGGCGGAAGGAGTGGGGCGCGTATCTGAGCGAGTAGTCCTCACGACTTTCGTCGGCGGCCAACTTCGCGTAGCTGCGGGTTGCTTTCGCGGGGGCGGGGGTGGTGGCGGTGTCGGTCATGCCGTCCGACGCTAGGCCGCCCTTGTGACGCCCCGTCACGCATTGGTGTTGCCCGGGGGTTACACCCTCCGGACCCCCTGTCCGCTGTCCGGTGCGCCACCGCTGTCGGGGGCTCCGCCCCCGAGCCCCCGCGCCTCAATCGCCGGCGGGGCTGAATTTGGCCGGCGTCAGCCGCAGGTGCACGCGGCGCAACCTTCCGCCCGCAGCGGCACATCCAGCCTCGCCGGCGTTTGAGGCGCGGGGTACGGGGCGGAGCCCCGGGCTTTGAGCCGCGCTGGACAGGCGGCATCGGGCACATCCAGCCCCGCCGGCGATTGAGGCGCGGGGCGGCGGCGCCGGGCTACCGCACGGGTAGGTGGTACGACAGGCGGTACCGGTCCGCCGGAACCACCACGTCCGCCGTCTCCACCGCACGGCCCGACGCGTAGTACGTACGGCCGATCACCAGCACCACGTGCCCCGGGACTCCCCCCAGCAGCAGGATCTCCTCCGCCAGGCCCGGCCGTGCGCCGACCTCCTCGACCACGTTGTCCACGACCACGTCGATCGCGGCCATCCGGTCCACCACCCCGGAGCCGCCCAGCGGGCCCTCCTCCGGGAGCATCACCGGGGTCCGGCCGGTCACGGCGAGCGGCTCCCAGGAGGTGGACAGCATCATGGCCTCACCCGCGTCGCGGAAGACGTACCGCGTCCGCATCACCCGCTCGCCCGGCTCGATGCCCAGCCGCTGCGCGACATCCGCGGGCGCGCCCGTCTGCTCGCTGTTCGACTCCCACGTGCCCCGCGCGCCCGCGTCCGCCTGTTCCTGCCGGAACGGCGTCGACGTGCCGCCCGTGCGGTAGCCGGAGCGGGCGACCCGCCGCGGGACCGGCTGTTCGCGTACGTACGTGCCGGACCCGGAGCGGCCCTCCACCAGGCCCTCCGCCATCAGGACCTTGCGCGCCTCCAGCGCCACGGTGTCGGAGACCCCGTACTCCTCGCGGATGCGGGCCTGCGAGGGGAGCCGGGCGTGCGGGGGCAGGGAACCGTCGACGATCTTCCGTCGCAGATCCCCGGCCACGCGCAGATAGGCCGGCTGCTCACCGAAAGTCACTGGCCACTCCCATCAGGTTGACAGACAGCTACACCCTGGCAACCGACGGTTGTACATCGCAAGCAAGGGCCAGAGTTTCACCCGAAGTGATGAAGCCTGGTCACTCAAACCTGTTACCGCGCGTTACCGAGGAGACGCCCCGACGACCTCACACCGACTCGCGCGAAGGCCCCCGCCCGGAGTCCGACTCCGAGTCCTCCGGATACTCCTCCAGCCACGGCGGGATGTCCGTCGCCAGCCCGTACGCCCCGCGCAGCGCCTTCTCCGTCTCGGGTGACATCGCGCCCAGCGCCCGGTCCCACTGCTTGTCGAAGTCCGCCGGCGTCCTGGACTGCGCGGCGCGCTGCCACGCCGCGCGGGCCGCCTCGATCTCCTTGAGCTGCGCCCGGGCGGTCTTCTCCATCCCCGGCAGGGCCGTGTGGCCGCCCACCACCTTCGCCTCCTCCGCCAGCGCCGAGGACACCTCGCGCGCCCACTTCTGGTGCTCGGCGAAGGCCTCGTCGAGCTCCCCCTCGGGAGGCCGGCTCAGGACGAACTCGACGGCGTTGGCCGCCCGCAGGAAGGCCGCCTGCTCCGGTTTCAGCGTTCCGGCGTCCTGGCGCAGGCTCCCCTTCTGCTCCTCGCCCGTCGTCCCGATCACGCACAGCAGCCGCCGGTCGCCCTGGCGCCAGGACTCGCGCGAGGGCGCGTAGTAGAACATCTCCGCGTAGGCGGGCAGGGCCCAGGTGTCCATCGCGTACGTGTCCTGCGCCCTCCAGCACTCGTCCTCGTAGGCCCGGTCCGCCTCGGGCGACTCGGGGGCCGCCTTCGGGTCCATCGGCTTCGACTCGGTCACCTCGCCGTGGTGCACCAGGCCGCAGTCGATCTTGTACATCAGGGGGTGCTCGGCCATCAGGTCGCCGCGCGGGACGTTGAAGCAGTCGCCCGCCCGCAGGTCGTCGATGTCGGCGAGCTCGCCCTCCACGTCGCCGAGCTCGCGCACCGAGTCCAGCCGGTGGCGCAACTCCGTCGCGACCCGGTCGGCGGAGAGGACCACGACACCCGTCATGAGCACCGACACCACCAGACCGACGATCGCCAGGGCCTTGCCCTGCTCCCCCTTCTTCGCGATCTGTACGAGTGCCACGATGCCGAAGACGATGCCGAGCGGCGGCAGGCACAGCAGGCCGACGAGGAGCGAGGCGAGCGCGAAGCCGTTGAGCCCCGGCGGCCGCTGCCCGTACCCCGGAGGCGGACCCCACCCCGGCTGCGGCGACGGCGGGGCCCAGGGGTTGCCCGGCCCGGGCGGCGGTATCGGCGGGGTGCTCACAGCGGCGGACTCCATAACGGGAGGGGCGTCGGCGACGGGACGGGCGTCCGGGCGCGAACGAACGCGCGAATAGTACGCAGCGGGGGCGACCGGTCCATCGGTCGCCCCCGCCCTGTTCACCGCTCGGCGCGCCTGCTCAGCGCGCCCGCCCTGTGCCTCCGCTCAGCTCCGGTGCCTCAGAACTGGAGCGCCCAGGAGTCGATCTTCCCGGTGTCGATGTTGGCGTTGTCGTTCACGCGGAGCTTCCAGAGCCCGTTGGCGACCTCCGAGGAGGCGTTCACGGTGAAGGTCCGGATGATGTTGTCCGCGCTGCCGCCGGCCCGGTTGTGCAGGGTGTAGACGGAGCCGTCGGGGGCGACCAGGTCGACCTTCAGGTCACCGATGTAGGTGTGCTTGATGTCGACCGCGACGCTCAGGGTCGCGGGAGCGTTGCCCGGGACCCCGCTGACGGTGACCGGCGACTCGACGGTCGAGTTGTCGTTGATCGCGTAGTCGGCGGTGTTCTCGAACCGCTTGCCGGGCGGGACGGTGCCGCCGTCACCGACGTAGAGCAGCCGGTTCGGGGAGCCCGTGCCGGGGCTGGTCACCACGTTCGGGGTGGCGGCGTTCACCAGGCCGTCGCGGACCTGGGCCGGGGTGCTCGCCGGGTTCTGCGACAGGTAGAGGGCCGCCGCGCCCACGACGTGCGGCGTGGCCATCGAGGTGCCGGAGATGGTGTTGGTGGCGGTGTCCCCGGTGCCCCACGAGGAGGTGATGTTGGAGCCCGGCGCGAAGATGTCCAGGATGCTGCCGTAGTTGGAGAAGCTCGACTTCGCGTCGGTGTTGGTGGTGGAGCCGACCGTGATGGCCTCGGCGACGCGCGCCGGGGACTTCGTGGAGGCGTCGGTGGACTCGTTGCCCGCCGCGACGCCGTAGGTGATGCCGGAGGCTATGGAGTTGCGTACGGCGGTGTCGAGCGCGGAGTCCGCGCCGCCGCCGAGCGACATGTTCGCCACGGCCGGCTTGACCGCGTTCTGGGTCACCCAGTCGATGCCGGCGACGACCTGGGCGGTCGTTCCGGAGCCCTGGTTGTTGAGGACGCGGACGCCGACGATCTTGGCCTTCTTGGCCACGCCGTACGAACCGCCCGCGACGGTGCCCGCGACGTGCGTGCCGTGGCCGTGGCCGTCCTGGGCGGTGTTGTCGTTGTCGATGGCGTCGTAGCCGTAGGAGGCGCGGCCGCCGAAGTCCTGGTGGGTGATGCGGACACCGGTGTCGATGATGTACGCGGTGACGCCCTCGCCGGCCTTGTCCGGGTAGGTGTAGCTCTGGTTCAGCGGCAGCGCGCGCTGGTCGATGCGGTCCAGGCCCCACGACGGCGGGCTGGGCTGGGTGCCGGCGGCGCCGTCGACCGTGAAGACCCGGTTCTGCACGACCGACTTGACCGCCGGGTCGGCGGCGAGCTTTCTGGCCTGCGTCTCGGAGACCTCGACCGAGTAGCCGTTGAGGGCGGCGCTGTAGGTCCGGTCGATCTTCGCGCCGTACCGCTTGGCGACGGCCTTGCCGCTCTCGGAGGTGGAGCGGGCGGCGGAGTCCTTCAGGGTCACGATGTAGCTGCCGGAGACGGATCCGGGGGCGCCCGCGTTCTCGATGACCCCGAGCGCGCCGGTGTCGGCGGCCGAGGCGGGCAACGCGGCGGCGGCGCCCAGCGCGAGGGCCGCGACGGCGGTCGCACTGATGCCGGCGATCTTCCGGCGGGTGTGACGCACGGACATTGAGGGTCCTCCTCATAGGTGGTGCGTTGCGGGGGGTGAGGCGCGCAGCCGTCGGAGCACACCGGAAGAACAGCGGTGGTTAGCCATGCCCATGACAAGGCATTCGGCCCAACGGGCTGTCGCCACCGAAAGGTTGACCCACCTCCGCAGCACTCACAAGAGGACGGCGGAGACGTAACATCCGTGCCATACACCCGCCATGATCGAGCAAAGGCGCTCCGCACATGACGCACGCACTGCCCGGTTACATCTGCTCCGAGGACGGCACGCGCGCCGACGCCCGGACGGCTCCCTGGTGCTGCCCGGTCTGCGGCGGGCCCTGGGACCTCGACTTCGTACCGGATCCGGCCAGTCCGCTGGAGCCGGCCGTCGGGCCGAACTCGCTGTGGCGGTACGGGGCCGTACTGCCCCTGCCGGGCGCGTTCTCCGTCTCGCTGGCGGAGGGGCACACTCCACTGGTGCCGTTGGCGGAACGGGTTCACGCCAAACTCGACTTCCTGATGCCGACCCTGTCGTTCAAGGACCGGGGCGCGGTGATGCTCGCGGAACTGGCCCGCCGGCTGGCCCCGGAGCGGGTCGTGGCGGACAGCAGCGGCAACGCGGGGACCTCGGTGGCGGCGTACTGCGCGCGGGCCGGGCTGGATTGTGAAGTTTTCGTGCCCGAGGGCACCTCGGAGAAGAAGACCGAGCAGATGCGGGCGCACGGGGCCGTCGTACGGGTCGTCCGGGGCGGCCGCGAGGCCGCGGCGGAAGCGGCTCGGGCGGCCGCGGACCGGCCGGGGGTCTTCTACGCGAGCCACGTCTTCAACCCGTACTTCCTGCACGGCACGAAGACGTACGTGTACGAGATCTGGGAGGAGCTCGGCGGCCGCCTCCCGGAGGTTCTGGTCGTCCCCGTCGGCAACGGCACCCTGCTCCTCGGGGCCGCGCTGGCCGTGGAGGAGCTGGCGGGGCGCGGGGTCCGGCCGCCGGCGCTGATCGCGGTCCAGTCGGAGGCGGTGGCCCCGCTCGCCTCCGCCTTCGCGGCGGGCGCGGAGGACGCCGGGCCGGTGCCCCAGTTCCCCACCCTGGCGGAGGGGATCGCGATCCCCGCCCCGCCGCGCGCCCGTCAGATCCTGGCCGCGGTCCGCAAGTCCGGCGGCACCTTCCTGACGGTCCCGGACGCCCGGCTCCGCGAGGCCCAGCGGGACCTGGCCCGCCGCGGCCTGTTCGTCGAACCGACGGCCGCGGCGTGCTGGGCGGCCGTGGGCCCCACCGCCCCGGACGACCCGCTCCAGGGCCGCACGGCGGTGATCCCCCTGTGCGGCGCGGGAGCCAAGACGGGCCTGGCCCCATAGCCCACGCGGGCCCGTCCCCGGGCTCTGCCCGGACCCGCGCCTCAAACGCCGGCGGGGCTGGATGTGGCTGCTGCCCGCCCGCACGTGCGCGCCGTTTCCCGGGCTCTGCCCGGACCCGCGCCTCAAACGCCGGCGGGGCTGAAATTGCCCTACGGGCAATCCAGCCCCGGCGGCGGCGCCGCGCCCCGGCCTTCATGTCGGAAACCCGCGCGCCCCGACCCGCCCGGTCTGGTCAACTGGCCCCATGACCAAGAACCTTGACCTCGCCGCCAAAGCCACCGCGTTCGCGGAGCTGCACACCCCCACCACCCCCCTCCCCCTGGCCAACGCCTGGGACGTGGCCACCGCCCGCCTCGTCGAGGCGGCCGGCGCGCCCGCCGTGGCCACCACCAGCGCCGGCGTCGCCTGGTCCCTCGGCGCCCCCGACGGGGACACCCTGGCCCGCGACCGGGCCCTCGACCTCGTCGCCCGCGTGGCGGCCGCCGTGTCCGTGCCCGTGACCGCCGACATCGAGGGCGGCTTCGGCGCCGACCCCGCCGGGGTCGGCGAGACCGTCGCCGGGGTGCTGGCCGCCGGCGCGGTCGGCATCAACATCGAGGACGGCAACCGCGCCCCCGCCGAGCACGCGGAGCGCCTGGCCGCGGCCCGCGCCGCCGCCGACGCCGCCGGGGTCCCGCTCTACATCAACGCCCGCGTCGACACCTACCTCTTCGGGCTCGGCGACCCGGCGACCCGGCTCGACGAGACCCTCGCCCGCGCCGCCGCCTACCTCCGCGCCGGAGCCACCGGAGTCTTCGTGCCCGGCGTCACCGACCCGGCCACCGTCGCCGAGCTCGCCAAGGGCATCGACGCCCCGCTCAACATCCTCGTCGGCCCCGGCGCCCCGAGCGTCGCCGAGCTCGGCGCCCTCGGCGTCTCGCGCGTCAGCCTCGGTTCCTGGGTCGCGGAGGCCGCGTACGCCGTGGTCCGGCGCGCCACCGAGGAGTTGCTCTCCGCCGGGACCTACGGGACGCTCGCGCACGCGCTCCCGTACGGCGAGCTGAACGACCTGCTCAAGGGCTGAGACGCGCGCCTTAATCCAGAAGCTTGCATGGGCCAACGACCATAGGATCTGGCCATGCGCACATCAACTCCGGTGGGGAGCAGGCCGGCTGCGGCCGTCTGGACCGCCCTCGGCCTCGTCTACGTGGTCTGGGGTTCGACCTACCTCGGCATCCGGATCGTCGTCGAGACCATGCCGCCCTTCCTCTCCGCCGGAGCCCGCTTCATCACCGCCGGACTGCTGCTGGCCGGCGCCGTCGCCTGGCGGTACGGACCCGCCGCCCTCAAGGCCACCCGCGCCCAGCTCGGCTCGGCGGTCCTGGTCGGCCTGCTGCTGATCCTCGGCGGGAACGGCCTGGTCGTGCTCGCCGAGACCTCGGTGCCCTCCGGGCTGGCCGCGCTGCTGGTCGCGGCGGTGCCGATGTGGGTGGTGGTGCTGCGGGCGGGCACCGGGGACCGGCCGCCGCTGCGCACCCTGGGCGGGGTCCTGGTGGGGCTGGCCGGGCTCGCGGTGCTGACCAGCCCGGGGCTCAGCGGGGCCGTGCGGCTGTCCGGGGTGCTGCTGGTGCTGGCGGGTTCGGTGCTGTGGTCGCTGGGCTCGTTCTCGGCGTCGAAGCTGACCCTGCCGGAGAACCCCTTCACGGGCAGCGCGTACCAGATGCTCGCGGGCGGGATCGCCGGCGTGGTCGTCGGCCTGCTGCGCGGCGAGCACCGCGGTCTGGACCCGGCGGCCTTCTCCACCGCCTCCTGGCTGGCCCTCGGCTACCTGGTCGTCTTCGGCTCGCTCGTCGGCTTCACGGCGTACGTGTGGCTGCTCCAGGCCGCGCCGCTGTCGCTCGTGGCGACGTACGCGTACGTCAATCCGGTGGTCGCCGTCGCACTGGGATGGCTGATCCTCGACGAGGCCCTGACCTGGCCGATCGTGCTCGGCGGCGGGATCGTGGTGGCGGCGGTGGGCGTGATCGTCAGCACGGAGCGCGCCAAGAAGTAGCGCCGGGCCGGCTCAGCCCCGCGCCGCCCGCTCGTACAGGGCCTTGGCGCGCTCGTCGAAGAGCGCGGCCGTCGAGTCCACGTCCGTGTCCCCGCCGCTCAGTACGCCGATCAGCCGGCCGGGCCGGCCCGGACCGCCGCGGTCGGCGATCCAGGGGCTGCCGCTGGTGCCCGTCCAGAAGCCCGCGCAGCTCATGTACAGCATGTCGGGGTCGTCCTCGTCGTGCATGGTCTGCGTCGTGCAGGAGACGGGCTTGTTCTGCGGATTGTGCTCGGACTCCGGGTAGCCGACGACCGTCACGTCCCGGTCGTAACCGGAGGTCCACTCGGGTTTCGGGGCCTTCGCCGCGCCGCCGACCGCCTCCTGCACGCTGCGCCCGTCCTCGTCCGGCGCGACGGTGAGGAAGGCGAAGTCCGCGGTGTCCTCGCCCCACTTCGTCCAGCGGTCGTCCACGTGGATCGAGCGGACCTTCCACACCCCCAGGGGGTGGGTGCCGGCGCCCTCGCCGGAGAAGCCGGGGGCGAAGGCGAGCTCGCCGATGGCCAGGCCGTCGTGGGCGACCTCGCCCGGCTGCCCGTCCTCGCCGGCCGGGGCCACGCAGTGCGCGGCGGTGGCGACGACGTTGCCCTTCGGGCTGTCGACGACGCTCGCCGTGCACCAGTGCTCGCCGCCCGCGATGAGCACGCCGACGGTGGGGAAGGGGAGCACCGGCCGGTCGCCGGGCTTGAAGAACGCGACGGCGCACACCGCCGCGATCCCCGCCGCGGCGGCAGCCGAGGCGCCCTTCACCACGGTGCTCATCGCACGGCGGGGTCGGGGGTCGGCGCCGACATCACCTTGCTGATCCACTCCAGCGCGCCCTCCCTCATGCCTCGTACGTACGACTTCCCGTTGTGCTCTCCATCCTGGATCACCTGGAGCGTGGTGTGCACGGGGCCCTTCCCGTACTGCTTCATGAAGTTCTCGGCCTTTTCGCGGCCGGACTCGGCGGTGCCGATCTGGAAGTTGATGTAGACGTCCGGGCCGCCCGCGTTGATCAGCTTCTCGGCGAGCTTCTCCGGGTTGTCCTGGTCCATGGCCTGCGTGTTCCCGTTCCACAGCGGGGAATCGGGGACGATGTCGACCCCGCTCGCGATGGCCGCCTTGAAGCGGTCGGGGTGCTTGAGGACGTGCTTGAAGGCACCGAATCCGCCGGCCGAGGAGCCCATGAAGGCCCAGCCGTCGCGGGAGGTGAAGGTCCGGAAATTGGCCTTCGTGAAATCCGGGATGTCTTCGACCATCCAGGTGCCCATCTTGGGCTGGCCGGGGATGTCGGAGGCGTCGAAGTGGTGCTTGGTGTCGGCGTTGTGCACCGGCATGATCAGGATGAAGGGCAGGCTGGTGCCGGCCGCCGCCCCGTCGCTGACGGCCTTCTGCAGGCCGAGGCCGGGGCCGGTGCCCCAGTAGTTCGTCGGGTAGCCGCGGCCGCCGGGCAGGGAGATCAGGACCGGGAAGGCGCTCTTGGCGTACCTCGGCTCGTCGTACTCCTTGGGCACCCACACCCACACGTCACCCGTGAACCCGGACTTCGCCCCGGTGAGGGTGGTCTTGCCGATCTGGGTGCCGTCCGGCAGCCGGCTGGTACGGGTGAACTCGGCCTTCGGGCCGGTCGGCATGCGCACCTCCGGCGGGAGCTCGGAGACCGCCGCGGTCTTGGAGGTCTGGGAGGTCTTCTCCTGCTCCTTCCCGAAGGAGACCGGCTCCCCCACGTCCGAGAAGAGGCCGTACTTGTACGCTGCCGCCCCGCCTCCGACGGCCAGGACGGCGGCGAGCCCACCGCTGATCAGAAGCAGGCGCCTGCGCGGGCGCTTGGGGCGACGGCCGCCCTCGGTCATGGGGCTGCCGTCGCCTTGCTGGTCATACTGCACGGATTTTGTCCCGTTCCCTCTCCGGCGCTCGCCTCGGAGCGCGGGTCGGACCGTTCGGTCCCCCTTACACCCTTGACAGAGGTATGAACGACGCGACGGGTTGCCCGGGACGGGCGTGACGTGGCGAGCGCCACCCGAGGGGGCCGGTCGTTCGGGTGACCGTTCGAGGCAGCCGACAGGGTCGGCGGCCGATCACCCGGCCGCTTCGGGCTTGGGGCCCTTCAGCACCTTGCTGATCCACTCCAGGGAGCCTTCCTTCATGCCCCGGACGTAGTGCCAGCCGTTGTGCTCGCCGTTCTGGATGTCGCGGATGGTCGTCTTGACCGGCCCCTTGCCGTAGGCCTGCACGAACTTCGTCATCCGATCCTTCCCGCTCTCCTTCGTGCCGACCTGGAAGTTGATGTAGACCTCGGGCCCGTTGGTGTCGATCAGCTTCTTGGCGAGGGTCTCGGGGTTGTTCGCGTCCATCTCCGCCTGGTGGCCCTTCCACAGCGGGGAGTCGGGGACGATCTCGCCGCCGCTGGCGATCACGGCCTTGAACTTGTCCGGGTGCTGCAGGAGCGTCTTCATGCCGACGAACGCGCCGGAGGAGGAGCCCATGAAGGCCCAGCCGTCACGGGACTTGTACGTACGGAAGTTGGCCCGGGTGAAGTCCGGGACGTCCTCGGCGATCCAGGTGCCCATCTTCGGCTGGCCGGGGATGTCGGCGCCGTCGTAGTAGTACTTGTTGTCCGGGTTGAGCACCGGCATGATCACGATGAAGGGCAGGCTGGTGCCGGCCTGGACGCCTTCGGTGATGGCCTTCTGGAGGCCGAGGCTGCGGTCGGCCCAGTAGTTGTTCGGGAAACCGTTGCCGCCGGGGAGCGCGATGAGCACCGGGAAGGCGCTCTTGGCGTACTTCGGGTCGTCGTACTCCTTGGGCGCCCACACCCATACGTCGCCCTCGAAGCCGGACTTCGCGCCCGCGAGGCGGGTCTTGGCGATGATCGTGCCGTCGTCCAGCTTGGCGGTCTGCTTGAAGTCGGACTTCGGGCCGCTCGGCATCTGCACGTCCGGGTCGCCGGTGGGCTTGGGCGAGGGCGCCGGGGCGCTCGGGTCGCTCTTCTCCGGGCCGGCCGGGGCCGGGGTCGGCTTGCCGAAGCTCACCGCGTCGCCGTTGCCGGAGAACCAGTCGAACTTCCAGGCGGCGAAGCCACCGCCGCCGAGGAGGAGCGCGAGGGCGACCACGGCGCTGATCCATATTCGGCGCCGGGACCGCTCGGGCCGCGGCCCCTCGGGCACGTCGGACTCGTACGGCTCGTCGGGCCGGGGCGGGGCCGGGGGCTGCGGGTGCTGGTGCACGAACTTCGCTCCGAACGGTTGTGACTGCCCCACGGGCAGAACGGCTTGCTGCTTTTCCTGATGTACGAATGCCGCCCGCAGTTCCAAATCCCGGCAAAAACATGGCCGGAACGCCGGGTGAACATCAGCGCTGCGCGTCGAGGACCTCGGCGCACCGGCCCAACAGCGCGATGAGCTGCTCCCGCTCCTCCGCGGTGAACTCGGCGGCCAGCGCCCGCTCGACGCGCACCGCGCCGGAGTCCGCCTGCTCCATCACCGCGCGGCCCTCCTGCGTGAGGCGGGTCTCCAGCACGTTGCGGTGCAACTCGTGCGGGGTGCGTTCGATGAGCCCGCGGTCCTGGAGGTTCTTCAGGACGGTGTTCATGGTCGGCGGCGTCACCCCGCACAGCCGGGCGAGCGCGGCGGCGGAAACGCCGGGCTTCTCGGCCAGCCAAAGCAGCGCGGCGTACTGCGGAACCGTTACTGCGGCCGGCTTGACCGCGACGTTCTTCGCCGCGAGGAGCGCCTGCTCGGCGCGCTTGATGTGCGCGCCGATGCGCTCGTCGGGGGCCATGGAGGTCATTCCCGCATCCTACGACCCTTGCGCACATTAGAGCTCTAACATAGATTCGCCCACACACGCCAAGTAGAGGACACCGGAGCCAACGTGATGAAACTCCTCACCACCACCGCCCTGACCGCCACCCTGACCCTGGTCTGCCTGGGGGCGGCGCCGGCATCGGCCCGGTCGCAGTCGGCCGACGCCCGAATATCCACCGCCTTCTCCATACCCGGCGCGAAGGTCTACCCCGAGGGCATCGCCACCGATCCCCGTACCCACACCGTCTACGTGGGCTCGTACGCGGACGGCACCGTCTACCGGACCCGCCCCGGCCGCACCGAGGCGGAGGTGTTCCTGCCCTCCGGAACCGACGGCCGCCGCACGGCGAACGGCCTGCGGGTCGACGCCCTCGGCCGGCTCTGGGTGACGGACTCCACGGCCGGGGTCGCGGTCTACGACACCGCGACCGGTTCCCGGCTGGCCCACTTCGAGGTGGCCGGCACGGCCGCCCACTTCGTCAACGACCTGACGATCACCCCGGACGGCGCCGCGTACCTCACCGACAGCATCCGCGGGGTGATCTACCGGGTGACCCCGGAGCAGCTGGCCGCCGGTAGCGGCCCCCTCACCCCGGCGTACGACCTCTCCCCGGCCCTGCGCCCCCGCCCGGCGGGCGGCTTCAGCCTCAACGGCATCGTCTCGGACCGCGCCGGCCGCTACCTCCTCACCGTGGACATGCCGGAGGGCGACCTCTACCGCGTCGACCTCACCACCGGGACCGTCAGTCGCGTCGACCTCGGCGGCCGGGACATGAAGGCCGCCGACGGTCTCGCCCTCTCCCCCGACGGCACCCTGCGCGTGGCGCACAACACCACCAACACGCTGACCCGCTGGCAGCTCACCGCGAACGGCACCCGGGCCCGCCTGACCCGCACGATCACGGACCCGTCGCTACAGATCCCGACGACCCTCGCCCACACCCCGGGCCGCACCCTGGTGGTCCGCTCCCAGTTCGACAAGGGCGGCCCGCTGACCCCGAGCACGGGCACCCCCACCACGTTCACGGTCGCCGCGGTCCGCGGGCTCTGACGGCCCGGCGCCGACGGAGTCGTCGAGCCCGAACGACGACGCCCCGAGAGACGAGGCCTCTCCGGGACGTCCAGCCGGCCTCCGGTCACCGGCGCCCGCTCACACCACCGGGGCTCTGGCACGAGGTGGGCCGCACCGAGCGCCGCGAGCACGGCGGCGGCGGCGATCCGACCCATACGTTGCATCATGCGAACTACACCCCCTTTCCAGACTTACGCCCTTCCGAGCCAGCCCTCCCCCCACCGATGGCGCGACCCCGCATCTTCACCTGATTGCCCCGGCCACGTTGCCCCCGTCCGCCCCGGCCATCGAATGGAGTGGGGAACAGGAGCCCGCACGGGGCCACCGGAAGGCAGGAAAGGGCGCTATGTACGTTCGCAGCATCTATGCAACGGGTGATCCGGCCGAGCTCGACGGGGTCGCCGAGTCGCTCCGAACCGACGGGCGGGCGCTGCTGTCGGCGCAGCCGGGCTTCCGTGGGATGGGCCTGTTCGCCGACCGCGAGCTCGGCAAGCTCCTGGTCGGATCCTGGTGGGAGGACGAGGCCTCCCGGCAGGCCAGTTTCGAGAACCTGAGCAAGCGGCGGGCCGAGATGATGGCGCCCTTCGCGCAGACCGTGGCGATCGACAACTGGGAAGCGGCGGTCGCCCGGCGCGCGGAGGAACTCGGCCCCGGCGCGGGGTTCCGGCTGGTCCGCATGGACGTCGAGCCGTCCGACATCGACCTGCTGGTGGACACGTTCCGCGACACCTCACTGCCCAAGGTCCAGAAGATCCCGGGACTCGCCGGCATCTCCCTCCTCGTCGACCGCGACCGGGGCAGAGCCGCCGTCGGCGCGCTCTACACCGACCGCGACGCCCTCGTGGCATCCCGTGGCGCCGTCGCGGCGGTCCGCGCAGAGGCCACGGCGAAGGCCCGCGCGACCACCAGCAGCCTGGAGGAATTCGAGGTGATCCTCGCGACGGCGGTCCCCCACGCCTGACCCGTGCCGCCGGCCCGCCGGCTTGAGCTGCGGGCCGCTACGGCGAAGCCATGACCGCGCTGCCCGACTGGATGAAAAGGCAGCACCATGAGCGGTCAGTACTGGTACCGGGCCGCGAGGATGACGATCTCGTTGTCCGTTACCAGGTAGACGAGGCGGTGCTCGTCGTCGATCCGCCGCGACCACACCCCGGGCAGGTGGTACTTCAAAGGTTCGGGCTTACCGATCCCCGAGAAGGGGTCGCGCCCGACGTCCTCAGCGAGCTTGTTGATCCGGGCGAGCACCTTGCGGTCGTTCTTGAGCCAGGACGTGTAGTCCTCCCAGCCCTGGTCCTCGAAGACAAGCCTCACGCGGCACCCGCACCTGCGTCCGCGGAGTCGGGATCGATCAGCTCGCGCTCCGACACGTTGATGTGGGCCAGAGCATTCTCGTACGCCTTGAGTAGCCGACGGGCAGCGTTGTGTACACATGGGACACTCGGTACGCTTGAGCGCATGACGCAGCCACTGCCCATAGAGTCCATCCGCGACGTGCGCGCGCATTTGGCGGAGGTCGTGGAGCGCGCCGATCGCGACGACGTGCCCACAGTGATCACGCGCCGAGGCAAGGAAGTCGCCGCCGTCGTCTCCATCGAGGTGCTGCGCAAGTACCAGGAGTGGGAAGAGCGCGAGATCAACCGGATCATCGACGAGCGCATGGCCAACCCCGCACCCGGCATCCCCATCGAGGACATCATGAGGGAGACGCTGGCGCGCGGTGAGTGAGTACCGAACCGTCTTCCGCCCCGAGGCGCAGGCCGAGCTTCGGAAGATCCCTCGAGACATGGCGCTGCGCATCCTGGCCAAGCTGACCGAGTTGGAGACTGACCCACTCGGCCTCAACACCACCGCACTCGTGTCCCAGCCCGAACGACGCCGTCTGCGCGTCGGCGACTACCGCGTCGTCTACACGATCGACAACGGAGAACTGGTGGTCTGGGTCGTTCACGTGGGACACCGGTCCACCGTCCACGACACCTGACGCAGACTGATCCGGCGTCAGAACATCCAGCACCCATCCAGCACGGTGACGGCGAAGGGGCCGACTCCCGGAGGAGTCGACCCCTTCTGACCTGCATGTCTGCCACGTCAGCGACGTGGTGTCATTCCATCCGCTCACACCTTGAAGCGGAATGTCTGCGGCCCGTTCCTGACCTGCGGCGGAGCCACGCACAACGCCCTGACCAGCTATTTCTCCGTTGGTGTGCGTTGGGTCCCGACGGTGACTTACGGGTGTCCTGCGGACTGGCCTACGGGGTCTCGACGGAGTCGAGGTGCCTGCGCAACTCCGCGGCGATGTCCTCGTCGCCACCCTCGGCAGGCAGCGGCCACGGGTCCTGCTCGCCGTTCGCCACAGCGAGGCTGCTCGCGAACCAGACGAGGGGGGTGCAGGCACGAAGGAGTCCCGGAGCCACCGCGCGAAGACAGCGGCTTCGCTGGCGGTCACATCGGTCAGAGTGATGAAGGCATAGTCGGGCTTGGGCATCGACGCAGTCCCGTCGATCCATACGCCAGGCGCCAGCGTTGCCCTTGCCGTTCGTGACGATCTCCAGTCCCCGTATCTCGCTGTTCGCGGGGTTCTCCATGGCTTGCTTGTACCGAACGAGCTCCTTCTCGTCACCGGCGTACATGGAGTCGATGACGGGATCCCAAGCGATCTTTCCCTGCGAGTCCACCTTGACCGGTTTGGTCAAAGTCTCTTCCAAGCGGTCAAGCGATCGGAAGCTCTTCTTCTTGCAGTCGGGATCGCGAACGTGCTTCGCCTCGACGAGGTACCCGTCAACGGGCCGTATGCCGTCCACCATCAGTCCACGGTTCTTGCCGGCCAGTGGCACCTCCCGCTCCGGGTACCCGGAAGTGCGCAACTGGTAGGCGTTGTCCGGATCGCTCGGGCCTCCGCCGCCTGCGAAGCCGCCAGGCGTGAGCGAGTTCATCCACGTGCGAAATTGCTGCTGCTCAGAGGCCGTGAGCAGCTTCGTGGTACCGGGGACCGGAGCGAGTCGAGCGCGTGGGCGACGTCGCCCAGATCGCGTATCCAGGAGTCGCCGAGAACGGCATCGTGCAGCCCACCGTCGTAGCCGTTGGCTCCGAACATGGGAGTGTCCCAGGGCATGTCCACTTCGAACAGGGCGCTCTTGTGTTCCTGGATCTTCGTCTTGGCGACTTCCACGTGATCGGCGTACCGATGGCATGCCTTTGCCAGCTGGGAGCAGACGGCGACCAGGTTCGTCACCAGGGGTTCGTCTTGCTGCGCCTTCGCCGGCGGGCAGGTAAGACCGACAGAGTGCTTGAAGTACGACTGGAAGGCATCTGCCGCCTCCCCGGAGTGCGCTTTGCCGGCAATCGATGCATAGGTCTGGGCGTCTTCCAGGAAGCGCTGCAGGAGGGAGCCCGCGTGCTGCCAGGACTTTGCAACGTCGCGGATCTTCTCCGGTGAGCCGCGGAACCGGTCACTACGCCCCGCCGGCGCGTACTGGTCGTACCAAGCGGTTTCGCCCACCACTTCGGGGAGCCCCTGCCCGAGGCCGAGATAGGTCTCCGCGCAGTCGGCACCCGGGTCACCCATGCCCACGGTGAGGTCGACCTGCTTGCCCAGGAACGCCGACACCTGCCGGCTCTCCGCGGCCATGAATTCACGGGCATTGCGCATCAGACCACGACTCCGGGCCCCGAAGATGTAAGAGCTGAACCCCATCTTGTCCAGCGCCGTGGACGCCGCGGACACGTAGACCTTCGCGAACGAGCGGCCCGCATCGTCATCACCGGCCATCCCGTGCTGCCGCGCCAGCTCGTGGCCGAGCGCGATGGCGGTGTCCCGAGCCCCACGCATCGACTCGATCAGCCCCATGGATCCGCGGATCATGCCCTCCGCGATGAACTCCAATTCAGGCGCAAGTCCGCTCATGGCGCCCCTCCCCACTGCAGACGTGAACGATCAAGCTAACGCCCGAATACAGCAACGTCTGCGCGAGATTGCGCCTAGAGTTCGAATGATCGTCGAGGAGGTCTCCCCGGGGGTCAAAGCGTTCTGCGGACCGTTGCGGACAGCACAACGGCCTGACCCGCGTTCTCGCAGGTCAGGCCGCCTTTAGGTATGCGATCAGACGTTGAAGCGGAACTCGACCACGTCGCCGTCCTGCATGACGTACTCCTTGCCCTCCATGCGGGCCTTGCCCTTCGCGCGGGCCTCCGCCACCGAGCCGCATTCGACCAGGTCGGCGAAGGAGATGACCTCCGCCTTGATGAAGCCGCGCTGGAAGTCGGTGTGGATGACGCCCGCCGCCTCGGGGGCGGTGGCGCCCTTCTTGATCGTCCAGGCGCGGGTTTCCTTCGGGCCTGCCGTCAGGTAGGTCTGGAGGCCCAGGGTGGCGAAGCCGACGCGGCCCAGGGTGGCCATGCCCGGCTCGTCCTGGCCGACCGACTGGAGGAGTTCGAGGGCCTCGTCGTCCTCCAGCTCGATGAGCTCCTGCTCCAGCTTCGCGTTCAGGAAGATCGCCTCGGCCGGGGCGACCAGTGCGCGCTGCTCGTCCTTGAAGGCCTCGTCCGTCAGCTCGTCCTCGTCCACGTTGAAGACGTAGAGGAAGGGCTTGGTGGTGAGGAGGTGCAGCTCGTGGAGGAGGTCGCCCTGCTCCGTGCCCTTGGTGATGCCCTTCGAGAAGAGGGTGTCGCCCGCTTCGAGGATCTTCTTGGCCTCGACGACGGCCGCGAGGACCGCGACCTTCTCCTTCTGGAGGCGGGACTCCTTCGTCAGGCGCGGCTCCGCCTTCTCGATCGACTGGAGGTCGGCGAGGATCAGCTCGGTGTTGATCGTCTCGATGTCGTCCTTGGGCGAGACCTTGCCGTCGACGTGGACGACGTTCTCGTCCTTGAAGGCGCGGATGACCTGGCAGATCGCGTCCGACTCGCGGATGTTCGCGAGGAACTTGTTGCCGAGACCCTCGCCCTCCGAGGCGCCGCGCACGATGCCGGCGATGTCGACGAAGTCCACCGTCGCCGGGAGGACCTTCTGCGAGCCGAAGAGGCCGGCGAGGACGGCCAGGCGCGCGTCCGGGACGCCGACGACGCCGACGTTCGGCTCGATGGTGGCGAACGGGTAGTTGGCCGCCAGCACGTCGTTCTTGGTCAGGGCGTTGAACAGGGTCGACTTGCCGACATTCGGCAGGCCGACGATTCCGATCGTGAGCGACACGTTGGCGACTTCCCGTAGCTGGAGGGGGCGGCGGCCCGGAGTGGGCCATCGGACAGTTTACTTTCCGATGAGTGGCGGTGGATGTACGCGTGTCCGGGACCGGATCCGACCGCCTCCCCGCCTAGTTTGGAGGGGTGGAGCAATACAGGACGCGACCGGCCCCTCACCCCCAGCGAACCCCGAGATCCCAGCGGCCCCAGCGGCCCCTGCGGCCGCCGGCACAGCGCACACGGCCGACCGTCACCGCCGCGAGCGTGGCGCGGCGGATGCCGCGGCCCCGGCTGACGGGGCTCGGCGGCGGGTTGTTCGCGTGTGCCGCCATGGTGTTGGTGGCCGGGATCGCCTGGCTCCTCTTCGACTCGTCCCTGTTCGTTTACGGGCTGCTGTTCCCGCCCGTCGCGGCCGCGACCGCCCTGTGGGTGCGGCCGGCCGATCTGATCACCGCGCCGATCGCCGCCCCCATCGCCTTCGCCGCCGGAGTGTGGCCCGTGTCGGGCGGCTCCGGCGGCTTCGGCGGGCAACTGATGGGGCTGGTGTCCGCGCTGTCCCTGCACGCCGGGTGGCTGTACGCCGGGACGCTGGTCGCCGCCCTGATCGTGGTCGTACGGAAGGCCGTACTGATCGGGAGGCGGAGGGTTCCGCGGCGCGTCGGCTAGTGCTGTGACGCCTTCGCGGCCATGGCCGCGCCGACGATGCCCGCGTTGTTCTGGAGCTTCGCCGGAACGATCTCCGCCCGGATCCCCTCGATCAGCGGCAGGAACTTCTCCGGCTTGCGGCTGACCCCGCCGCCGATGATGAAGAGGTCCGGGGAGAAGAGCATCTCCACGTGCGCGAGGTACTTCTGCAGCCGGTGCGCCCAGCGCTCCCAGGTGAGCTCCCCGTCCTCCTTGGCCTTCACCGACGCCCGCGTCTCCGCGTCGTGGCCCTTCAGCTCCAGGTGGCCGAGTTCCGAGTTCGGGACCAGTCGCCCGTCCGTGAACAGGGCACTGCCGATGCCCGTGCCCAGGGTGAGCAGGATGACCGTGCCCGAGCGGTCGCGGCCCGCCCCGTACGTCATCTCCGCGACGCCCGCCGCGTCCGCGTCGTTGAGGACCGTCACCGGCAGGCCGCCCAGCTCGCGCGTGAGCAGCGCCGCCGCGTCGACGCCGACCCATCCCTTGTCGACGTTCGCCGCCGAACGGGTGATCCCGTTCGTGACCACGCCCGGGAAGGTGACCCCGACCGGCCCCGACCACGAGAAGGCGCCGATCACCTCCGCGACACAGCCCGCCACTCCCTCGGGAGTGGCGGGCTGTGGTGTCAGCACCTTGTGGCGCTCCTGCGCCAGGTCGCCCCGCGCCAGGTCCACGGGAGCGCCCTTGATCCCGGATCCGCCGATGTCCACACCCATGATCTGCATGGACATACCGTACGAAAGGACTTACTTGTCGGCGACCAGTTCGGCCGCTTCGGCACGCAGATCGCGCCGCAGTTCCTTCGGGAGGGAGAAGACGATCGACTCCTCCGCCGTCTTGACGATCTCGACGTCGGCGTAACCGCGCGCGGCCAGCCACTCCAGGACCTCCTCGACCAGCACCTCCGGCACCGAGGCGCCCGAGGTCAGGCCGACCGTGGTGACGCCCTCCAGCCAGGCCTCGTCGATCTCGCTCGCGAAGTCGACCAGGTGGGCGGCCTTTGCACCGGCGTCGAGGGCGACCTCGACCAGGCGGATGGAGTTCGAGGAGTTCTTCGAGCCGACGACGATGACCAGGTCGGAGTCCGCGCCCATGACCTTGACCGCGGCCTGCCGGTTCGAGGTGGCGTAGCAGATGTCGTCGCTGGGCGGGGAGACGAGGAGCGGGAACTTCGTCTTCAGCGCGTCGACCGTCTCCATGGTCTCGTCGACCGAAAGGGTGGTCTGCGAGAGCCAGACGACCTTCGACTCGTCACGGACCTGGACCTTGTCCACGTCGTCCGGGCCGTCGACGATCGTGATGTGGTCCGGGGCCTCGCCCGAGGTGCCGATGACCTCCTCGTGCCCCTCGTGGCCGATGAGGAGGATGTCGAAGTCCTCGTTCGCGTATCGGATCGCTTCCTTGTGCACCTTGGTGACCAGCGGGCAGGTGGCGTCGATCGTCGCGAGCTTGCCGCGCGCCGCCTCCTCGTGCACCACCGGCGCCACGCCGTGCGCGGAGAACATCACGATGCTGCCCTCGGGCACCTCCTCCGTCCGCTCGACGAAGATGGCGCCCTTCTTCTCCAGGGTCTGGACGACGTACTTGTTGTGCACGATCTCGTGCCGCACGTAGACCGGCGCCCCGTACTGCTCAAGGGCTTTCTCGACGGCGATCACGGCTCGGTCCACGCCCGCGCAGTAGCCGCGGGGCGCGGCGAGCAGGACACGGCGGGAAGCGGGAGCAGGGGCGGGAGCAGTCATGGGATCCATCGTACGGGGGCCCCCGGCAGGCCGGGCGTCCCCCGTCCGGCACACACTTGCCGGGAAGATCAGAAAAAACGTCCCGACTTTCGCCCGGAGGACTGATGGCGTCCGCTACGGATTCCAGCGACACGGCGCCCACCGCCCTACGGCGGAGCCTCGGCTTCCGGGACCTGGTGGTCTACGGGCTGCTCTTCATCGCCCCGATGGCCCCCGTCGGGGTCTTCGGCACCCTCGACGCGAAGTCGCACGGCGCCGTCGCCCTCGTCTACCTCGTCGCGACGGTCGCGATGGCCTTCACGGCCTTCTCGTACGCGCAGATGGTCCGGGTCGCCCCACAGGCCGGCTCGGTCTTCACCTACGCCCGCAAGGGCCTGGGCGAGGGGCCCGGCCTGATCGCCGGGTGGATGGCGATGCTGGACTACCTGCTGATCCCGGCGGTCGCGTACCTCTTCTCGGGGATCGCGATGAACGCGCTGGTGCCGGAGGTCTCGCGGTGGGTGTGGACGGCTCTGGCGGTGGTCGTGACCACCGCCCTCAACCTGTGGGGCGTACGGGCCGCTGCGCGCGTGGGTTTCGCCGTGCTGGCCATGGAGATCCTGGTCCTGCTGGTCTTCCTCGTGGCGGCGGTGACGGTGCTGGTCCGCGACGGGGCGCAGCGCGGCTGGCTCTCCCCGCTGACCGGCGACGGCTCGCTCGGCTTCAGCGTCGGCGCGGTGCTGGGCGCGGTGTCGGTGGCGGTGCTGTCGTACCTGGGCTTCGACGCGATCGCCTCCTTCGCGGAGGAGGTGACGGGGGGCTCGCGGCGGGTGGCGCGGGCGGTGCTGTTCTGCCTGGGGCTGGCGGGGGTGCTGTTCATCGCGCAGAGCTACCTGGCGGCGCTGCTGATGCCCGCGTCGGCGGCGGAGCTGGCGGCCGATCCCGGGCAGCAGGGCCCGGCCTTCTACAACGCGGTGGAGGCCTCGGTCGGCTCCTGGCTGCACGACCTGGTGGCGGTCAGCAAGGCCGTCGGGGCGGCCTTCGCCGCGCTGGCCGGGCAGGCGGCGGCCGGCCGGCTGGTGTTCGCGATGGCCCGGGAGGGGCGGCTGCCGCGGGCCCTGGCGCGCACCTCGGACGGCACTCCGCGGCCGGCGCTGCTGGTGGCGGCGACGGTGACGCTGATCGCGGCGGTGTGGGCGGCCCGGCGCGACGACGGGCTCGACCACCTGGTCTCCGTCGTCGACGTCGGGGCGCTGGTGGCGTTCACGCTGCTGCACGCCTCGGTGGTCGGCTGGTTCGTGGTCAAGCGGCGGGAGGGGCCGCCGGAGTGGTGGAAGCACCTGGTGGTGCCGGTGCTGGGGGCGGCGGTGACCGTGGCGGTGATCGTCGAGGCCTCGTGGACGGCGCAGGTGGTGGGGGCGGTGTGGCTGGCGGTGGGCCTGGGCGTGCTGTTCGCCCAGCGCGGCTCCGGCTGAGCGGCTCCCCTACCGGGGCTCAACCCCGCACCCCGCGCCTCAAACGCCGGCGGGGCTGGGTTGTGCCCCCTGGCCGGGACCGGCCCGGTCGGGGCGGCTTCGTTGCCGGGGCTCCGCCGTGTGCCTCCCGGCGGGGCTGAGTTTGCCCCCTGGCCGGGACCGGCCCGGTCGGGGCGGCGCTGCTGCCGGGGCTCCGCCGCGTGCCTCCCGGCGGGGCTGGGTTATGCCCCCTGGCCGGGCCCGGCCTGTGCGGGGCGACTTCGTTGCCGGGGCTCCGCCCCGGACCCCGCGCCTCAAACGCCGGCGAGGCTGGATTTTCCTGGGCCGGGACCGGCCGGGTTGGGGCGGTGCCCCGCCGGAGCATCTCCTCGTCCTCGCGCACTTGGCAGGTGCTTCGACAGGGAGGGTGGTTGCGCGCTCGTCCTGCGGGG
>NZ_JBHWJY010000048.1:0-66613 GCF_042731135.1 Streptomyces sp. NPDC059874 | reverse complement strand
CGACGCGACCGAAGGGAGCGCCCTTGACAGGCCGGCCCGACACGGAAGGACTATGGGACTGACGGGAAACCCCCAAGACCTCTCTGATTCCGCCCGGCTCGGATGCCGCCAACCCCCGACCCCGCCGTACGGGACGGCCCGGCCCGCTCCCCGACCCCCGCCGCCCCGGGGCGAGCCCCGAGGGGGTGAGAGTCCCGCGCGCGCGTGAGTTCGTACCGCCCCCGCCCTACCCCGCCCCCGCCGTCACCACCGGGGTGATCGTGGTTTCCGCTGGGCCTCTGGCGTCCGCTTCGCGTTGGCGTTCCGCGCTGTCGCTGATGCGCAGGAGGAGGGCGATCATGATCCAGTTGGCCAGGAGGGACGAGCCGCCCTTTGCCAGGAAGGGCAGCGCCTTGCCCGTCAGGGGGATCAGGCCCGTGACGCCGCCCGCCACCACGAAGACCTGGAGGGCCAGCGCCGAGGCGAGGCCCACCGCCAGGAGTTTGCCGAAGGGGTCGCGGGCGCCGAGGGCCATGCGCAGGCCGCGCTGTACGAGGAGTGCGTAGAGGAGGAGGACGGCCATGACTCCGGCCAGGCCCAGTTCCTCGCCGACCGTGGTGAGGATGAAGTCGCTGCGGCCGGCGAACGCGATGAGCTCCGGGTGGCCCATGCCGAGGCCGGTGCCGGATATGCCGCCCGTGCCGAAGCTGAAGAGGGCCTGCGCCGATTGGTCCGAGGTGACACCGGGCGGGGGGACCTCCCAGTAGTAGGAGAGCGGGTTGAGCCATGCCGCCACTCGTGCCTTGACGTGGGGTTCGGTGGAGCCCACCGCGAAGGCGCCCACCGCCGCCATGAACAGACCGCACACGATCCAGCTGGTGCGCTCGGTGGCCACGTACAGCATCACGACGAAGACGCCGAAGAAGATCAGCGAGGTGCCGAGGTCGCGCTCGAAGACCAGCACCAGCATCGAGACGATCCACACCGTGACGATGGGACCGAGCTGCCGCATCGGGGGGAGGCGGATGCCCATGAACTTGCGGCCCGTCAGGGCCAGGGAGTCGCGGTGGATGACCAGGTAGCCGGCGAAGAAGATCGCGATCATGATCTTCACGAACTCGCCGGGCTGGAGTGAGAGGCCGAAGAGTTTGATCCAGCGCTTCGCGCCGTAGGTGTCCGCGCCGAAGAACGCCGGTGCGATGAGGAGGACGAGCGCCACGGCCATCGTGATGTAGATGAAGCGTTGGAGCAGGCGGTGGTCGCGCAGCAATGCCAGCACCAGGAGGCAGGCGGCGACGCCGACCACGGTCCACATCAGCTGGCCGGGCGCGTTCGCGTCCGAGTTGAACCGCTCGATGTACCCCTGGTCGAGGCGGTGCAGCAGCACCAGCCCCAGCCCGGTCAGCAGCATGGCGAGCGGGAAGACGAGCGGGTCCGCGTAAGCCGCGAAGCGGCGCACGCCCAGGTGTCCCACCAGCGACAGCAGGGTCAGGCTGATCGTGAAGCCGGCGAGGTTGGGCGGCAGCTCGTCGTTCATGGCGAGGCCCGCGGCGGCATGGCCGAACACCGCGATGGCGATGACGAAGGCGAGGAGCAGCGCCTCGGTACGGCGGCGCGCGCCGGCCGAGGTCAGGGGTTTCAGTCCACGCACGGGATGCCGCCACCGGCCGACGGGGCGCATGCCCTACTGGACGCCGGGGCCGGGGCCGAGGCGGCTGGGGTCGAGGCGGCTGGGGTCGAGGTTGAAGGCGCCTCGGGCGGTGCGGTCGGGGATCCGGATGCCTTCGGTCCGATCTGCTCGTCAATGAGGCGCTTTATCTTCATATCGTCTATGACGTTGATGTCCTCCCCATGGTTCCTGCCGAAGCGATCGAGGGGGAGTGTCGACGGGCCCTAGGGCTCGGTTCAGCCGCCCGGGCACTCGCTGTTGTCGCCGCCGCTGCGGCACTGGCGGCTCGGCTCGGTGGCGGCGGGGTCCGGCTCGATCTTCTGCGGCTGGGCGGTCTCGGAGGCGCCCGCCAGCAGCAGCATCAGCCCGAGCAGCAGCACGCAGGCCACGCCGTGCACGGCCGTGGAGAGGGGGGCGCGCATCCGGCGGAACCCGAACGCGGCCAGCGTGGAGACGGCGCACAGGAAACCGAGCCAGAGGAACATCCCGGCGGTGCGGGGGATGCCCTGCCATTGGTGGGCTGAGCTGGTGGTGGGTGCGAGGAGGCCGAACTCCTCGACGGCGGCGTAGAGGACGCCTACGACGAGCATCACGGCCACGCCCGCGCCGGTGAGGAGCGCCAGGATGAGGTCCGTCGCCCAGTGCATGGGCGCGCGGGAGCGTCCTGCCGGTGGCCGTGCCGGTTGCGCCGCCTGGTTCGTCATGCCCCGCAGTATCGCGCCGGGGGCCTGTCCGCCGCCTGAGTATCGGTACTTAGCCCGGTGGCGGGACGGCGGGTTCCGCCCGCGGCCCCCGGGGCTCCGCCCCGGACCCCGCGCCTCAATCGCCGGCGGGGCTGATTTTTGGCTGATGCCGGCTGCTGGGTGCGGCTGTCAGGACCGCCGGGCTCCGCCCCGGACCCCGCGCCTCAATCGCCGGCGGGGCTGATTTTTTTGCTGATGCCGCCTGCTGGGTGCGGCTCTCAGGCCTCCCGGGGGCTGGATCTGGCTGGTTCCGCCCGGCGGGTGTGGGTCACGGGCCGCTTGGCGCCGGTGGGTTCGGGGGGCGGGTTCTCGCGGTGCGTAGTGCCGAAGCCGCCGACCGGATCGGGAAGGCCAGGGCCAGTACTCCGACGGCTCCCGGGCCCAGCCAGACCAGCACGTTCCTCCGTACGGCCGTATCGGCATCCGGTCCGCTGACGGCGACGGCCACCGGGCCGGTCGGCCGGGTGTCGAACACGGTGTCGACCTCGACGCTCCCGAGGGTGAACGAGCCGTCGGTCGCCGTGAAGCTCCCCGTACAGGTCAGTGCCCGTTCGCCCGCCTGGTACGGGGCCTCCCGGCACTGCTCCGCGTGGAACGCGCCGGCCACCCCGGTCAGCTGGGTCGCCAGTCGCGGTACGGCGCCCGACAGCAGGTGGATCCCGGCCGCGAGGCCGACGGTGATCGGGATCGCGCGCCGCCACCGCACGCGCGAGCCGCCCGGACTGGTCCTGGTCATGGCGCGAGCGTAATGATCCCGAACGCGTGTACGCCCTGGTTTTCGGGGTTCGGAGGCGCGATTCGCGCAACGCCCGACGGCGAGAATTGGCACTCCGCTTGACCGAGTGCTAATCGCCGGAATAGTGTCACACCTGGCACTCGCCCCGGGTGAGTGCCAACACAGCGACAGGCAGGTCCGGCACCCGCGACGACGGATCGACCTGGTCGCCACCTCAGACAGTTAACCCCGGATCTCCGAAGGGGGAGGTCGGATCGTGACGACCGCCAGCTCCAAGGTTGCCATCAAGCCGCTTGAGGACCGCATTGTGGTCCAGCCGCTCGACGCCGAGCAGACCACGGCCTCCGGCCTGGTCATCCCGGACACCGCGAAGGAGAAGCCCCAGGAGGGCGTCGTCCTCGCCGTGGGCCCGGGTCGCTTCGAGGACGGCCAGCGTCTCCCGCTGGACGTCAGCGTCGGCGACATCGTGCTGTACAGCAAGTACGGCGGCACCGAAGTGAAGTACAGCGGCGAGGAGTACCTCGTCCTCTCGGCTCGCGACGTGCTCGCGATCGTCGAGAAGTAATTCGCTTCTCCAGTACTGCTTTGAGCTGCGCCCCTGGTCACCCCGCTGATTGCCGGGCGGCGAGGGGCGCAGTTCGTTAAACCCGAGTTTTCGAGAGGGCTGAACCGCTCCCATGGCGAAGATCCTGAAGTTCGACGAGGACGCCCGTCGCGCCCTCGAGCGCGGCGTCAACAAGCTTGCCGACACGGTCAAGGTGACGATCGGCCCCAAGGGCCGCAACGTCGTCATCGACAAGAAGTTCGGCGCGCCCACCATCACCAACGACGGTGTCACCATCGCTCGCGAGGTCGAGCTGGACGACCCGTACGAGAACCTGGGCGCGCAGCTCGTGAAGGAGGTGGCGACCAAGACCAACGACATCGCGGGTGACGGCACCACCACCGCCACCGTGCTGGCCCAGGCGCTGGTCCGCGAGGGTCTGCGCAACGTCGCCGCCGGTGCCTCCCCGGCCGCCCTGAAGAAGGGCATCGACGCCGCGGTCAAGGCCGTGTCCGAGGAGCTCCTCGCGACCGCCCGCCCGATCGAGGACAAGTCCGACATCGCCGCCGTGGCCGCGCTCTCCGCGCAGGACCAGCAGGTCGGCGAGCTCATCGCCGAGGCGATGGACAAGGTCGGCAAGGACGGTGTCATCACCGTCGAGGAGTCCAACACCTTCGGCCTGGAGCTGGAGTTCACCGAGGGCATGGCCTTCGACAAGGGCTACCTCTCCCCGTACATGGTCTCCGACCAGGAGCGTATGGAGGCCGTCCTCGACGACCCGTACATCCTGATCAACCAGGGCAAGATCTCGTCGATCCAGGACCTCCTGCCCCTGCTGGAGAAGGTCATCCAGGCCGGCGGCTCCCGCCCGCTGCTGATCATCGCCGAGGACGTCGAGGGCGAGGCGCTCTCCACCCTCGTCGTCAACAAGATCCGCGGCACCTTCAACGCGGTCGCCGTCAAGGCCCCCGGCTTCGGTGACCGTCGCAAGGCGATGCTCCAGGACATGGCCACCCTCACCGGTGCCACCGTCATCGCCGAGGAGGTCGGCCTCAAGCTCGACCAGGCCGGTCTGGACGTGCTGGGCACCGCCCGCCGCGTGACCATCTCCAAGGACGACACCACCATCGTCGACGGTGGCGGCAGCTCCGACGAGGTCCTCGGCCGCGTCAACCAGATCAAGGCCGAGATCGAGTCCACCGACTCGGACTGGGACCGCGAGAAGCTGCAGGAGCGCCTGGCGAAGCTCGCCGGTGGCGTCTGCGTCATCAAGGTCGGCGCCGCCACCGAGGTGGAGCTCAAGGAGAAGAAGCACCGCCTCGAGGACGCCATCTCGGCGACCCGCGCCGCGGTCGAGGAGGGCATCGTCTCCGGCGGTGGCTCCGCGCTCGTTCACGCCGTGAAGGTGCTGGAAGGCAACCTGGGCCTGTCCGGCGACGAGGCCACCGGTGTCGCGGTCGTGCGCCGCGCCGCCGTCGAGCCGCTGCGCTGGATCGCCGAGAACGCCGGCCTCGAGGGTTACGTCATCACCTCGAAGGTCGCCGAGCTCGACAAGGGCCAGGGCTTCAACGCCGCTTCCGGCGAGTACGGCGACCTGGTCAAGGCCGGCGTCATCGACCCGGTGAAGGTCACCCGCTCCGCGCTGGAGAACGCCGCTTCCATCGCCTCCCTGCTGCTCACGACCGAGACCCTGGTCGTCGAGAAGCCGGCGGAGGAAGAGGCCGAGGCCGGTCACGGCCACGGTCACGGCCACAGCCACTGAGGCTGACGCCCGGACAGACAAGGCCCCCGTTCCGCCGTTTCGTACGGCGGGGCGGGGGCCTTTCCGTTCGCGGGCCGACGGCCCCGGTTACTCCATGACTCCCAACTGCCGCATGAGTGACATGGCGTCGAAGTGCCACCAGCCTTCGGCGATCTTGCCGTCCTCACAGCGGAAGGTGGTGGTGCCGTCCATGGAACAGGTCTTGCCGGTGTTCGCGATGCCCATGAAGTCGGCCTTCTGGGTGCCGGTCCAGGTCCACACGGTGGTGACGCAGTCGTCCTGCGCGAGCTGCGCCTTCTTGGTGAAGGAGTAGTCGAAGCCGCCGCGCCAGTCCGTCATGTCCTGCCGGATCTGGTCGCGGCCGACGGTCGGCTCCGAGCCCTTCATGACGTCGTGGTCGACGTAGCCCTCCGCGAAGATCTCGTCGATGGCGCTCATGTCCCCCTTCACCGCGATGTCGTCGAACACCCGGTTCACCATCATGGTGTTGAGGTGCTCGTCGCGGACGACGTCGAGGTTCGTGAACGTCGGCATCCCGTCGCAGAGGGCCACCATCTCCTTGAACATTCGGTCCGTCTCCGGGAGGCTCGAGTTCTTCATGGCCTCTTCGTACGAGGGGAACTCGACCACGTCGACGTAGTGGTTCTCGGACTCGCGGTCCCTGCCCACGATGCTGTGGGTCACCGTGCGCTTCCCCTGGCTCTGCGCGACGTACTTGTCGAGGAGCGCGTTGAGGGCCTCGGGCTGCTTGGTCTCGTAATCGACTATCTGTACGAATGTCATGGTGTCTCCCGGGCTTGGTGGGGCACATCCAGTTTAGGGAGAATTCACCCATTCAGCCCGGTTTGGCGGAGCGATGCCGGGGCTCCGGTCAGGGCTTTGGTCAGGACTCCGGTCAGGACTCCATCAGGCCCAGCTGGCGCATCACGTTCATGATGTCGTACTGCCACCAGCCCTCGACGATCATGCCGTCCTTGCAGCGGAAGGTCGTCGAGCCGGTCGAGCTGACCTTCTTGCCGGTCGGGGCGAGCCCCATGAACTCACCTGTGTGCGTCGCGTTCCAGGTCCACAGGGTGGTGACGAGGTCGCCTTCGGCGAGTTGCTGGTCCTTGGTGAAGGACATGTCGAAAGCGGACCGCCACATGTCGAGGTCCGCCATGATGCCGTCGACGCCCTGGAGGTTGGGGTCGGCCCTGAAGATGTCGTGGTCGACGTAGTCGGGGGCGACGATCTGCTCGGCGATGGAGCGGTCCCCCGTCGTGGCGAGTTCGTCGAACATCCGGTCCACGAGCAGCTTGTTGAGGTTCTCGTCGCGGACCACGTCGAGGTTGGTGAAGGTGGGCATCCCTTCGCAGAGCGCCACCATCTCCCGGAACATCTTGTCCGTCTCCGGGAGGTTCGAGTTCTTCATGGCGTCTTCGTACGACGGGAATTCGACCACGTCCACGTAGTGGTCCTCGGCCTCGCGGTCCTTGCCGACGACGCTGTGGGTGACGGTGCGCTTGCCCTGGCTCTGGGTGACGTACTGGTCCAGCAGCTGGTTGAGGTCATCGGGCCGGCGGGTCTTGTAATCGATTATCTGTACGAATGTCATGGCGGGCTCCCGGGTTGGGTGGACATATTCCAGTTTAGGGAGATTCCACCCATTCGGCCGGTCCTACCGACGGGTTACTGGGGCCCGTACTTGCGGCCCGTACGCGAGGACACCCCGCCGAGCAGCCCGCGCGGGGTCAGCTTCACCACGCCCATCAGCGCCTTGTAACGGGGGTCCGGGATCGAGACCGTCTTGCCCCGCGCCAGGTCGGCCAGGGCCGCGGCGACCAGCTTGTCGGCGTCGAGCCACATCCAGTTGGGGATGTTGTCGGTGCCCATGCCGGCCCGCTGGTGGAACTCGGTACGGACGAACCCCGGGCACAGCGCCATCAGCCGCACCCCGGAACCCGCCAGGTCCTTCGCCGCGCCCTGGGTGAACTGCACGACCCAGGCCTTGCTGGCCCCGTACGTGCCGCGCGGCACGAAGGCGGCGACCGAGGCCACGTTGATCACGCCGCCGCGGCCGCGCGAGCGCATCGACTCGCCGGCCGCCGAGGTCAGCCGCAGCACGGCCTCGATGTGGACCTTCAGCATCGTCAGCTCGTCGGCCATGGAGACTTCGAGGTAGCGGCCCTTGTTGCCGAAGCCCGCGTTGTTGACCAGCAGGTCGACCGGGTGCGTGCGGTCGGCCAGCCGCGCCTCGACGGCCTTGATGCCCTCCTCCGTCGAGAGGTCGGCGGTGAGCACCTCGGCCTCGATGCCGTGCCGGTCGTGCAGTTCGGTGGCCTGCTCGCCGAGTCGCTTGGTGTCGCGTGCCACCAGTACCAGGTTGTGCCCCTGGGCGGCGAGCCGCCTGGCGAAGGCGGCGCCGATGCCCGCCGTGGATCCCGTAATCAACGCAGTCGTCATAGGCGCAACCTAGCGGCCCCGGGTGACGGCCCTACTTCGCCCCGTTGTCCGCCCCGTACTTCTCCATGTGCTTGCGCACCCGCTCGTGCGCCTCGGGCTCCATCGCGGCGCCGGCGGCGAGGGTGCGCGGCAGCAGGTCGCGCTCGGTGGTGAAGGCGCGGAACCAGAGGGAGACCGTCACGTCATGGTCCGGGCGGTGGACGACCTCGATCGGGTCGCCGGGGGAGACGTGGCCCTCCTCGATCACGCGCAGGTACGCGCCCGGCCGGCCCGCCTGAGTGAACCGCTTGACCCAGGAGCCCTCGCCGAGGGCCCCCTGGAAGGTCCGGCACGGGATGCGGGCCGAGGCCACTTCGAGCACGAGGTCCGCGCCGACCCGCCAGCGCTCGCCGAGCAGCGCGTCGTTCACGTCGATGCCGGTGGTGGTGAAGTTCTCGCCGAAGAGCCCGCCGGGCAGCTCGCGGCCGAGCTCGCGCTCCCACCAGTCGAGGTCCTCGCGGGCGTACGCGTACACGGCCTGGTGGTCGCCGCCGTGGTGGCGGCGGTCGCAGACGGCGTCGCCCTCCAGGCCGCTGCCGTGGCCCGTGGCCTTCGGGCCGGGGGCGAAGACGCGGACCGGCCCGGGGACCGGGCCCTTGCCGTGGCCCGTCACCCCGCTTTCCGCGTCGGTGTAGTCGACGGCCGTCGGGCGGCCGACGTTCACGGAGATGAGATGCATGGGGACCATGCGGACACGCTAACCGAGCGGCCCCAAAGCGTCACGGGGATATTCGTGCGATGGTCAAAGCGGGGCTTATGCTCGAAGGGTGATCGAGGCTCGTCATCTCCGGGTTCTGCGCGCTGTCGCCGGGACCGGTTCCTTTTCCGCCGCCGCCCGCGAGCTGGGCTGCACCCAACCGGCAGTGTCCCAGCAGATGAAGGCGCTGGAGCAGTCGGCCGGCACCCCGCTGCTCATCCGCACCGGCCGCGAGATGCGGCTCACCCAGGCCGGCGAGGCCCTGGTCCGGCACGCCGCCGGAATCCTGGCCGGGCTGACGGCGGCCGAGGAGGAGGTCGCGGCCATCGCCGGGCTGCGCGCGGGCCGGGTCCGCCTCGTCTCCTTCCCCAGCGGCAGCTCCACGCTGGTGCCGACCGCGCTCGCGGCGATGCGCGCCGAGCATCCGGGCACCCGGATCTCCCTGGTCGAGGCCGAGCCCCCGCGCTCGGTGGAGATGCTGCGCGAGGGCGACTGCGACCTGGCGCTGGCCTTCCGGTACGGCGGGTCGACCGGGTCGGCCGCCGAGTGGGAGGACCTCGTGGTGCGGCCGCTGCTCACCGACCGGCTCGTCGGGCTGGTTCCCGAGGGGCACCGGCTGGCCGGAGCGGAGCGGGTGGGCATGGCGGAGCTGGCGGACGAGCCCTGGATCGCGGGCTGCCCGCGCTGCCGCCGTCATCTGGTGGAGGTGTGCGAGGGCGCGGGCTTCACCCCGCGCATCGACTTCGCCACCGACGACTACCCGGCGGTGGTCGGCCTCGTCGGCGCGGGGCTGGGCGTCGCGGTGCTGCCGGAGCTCGCGGTGGAGTCCGTACGGGCCAAGGGCGTGAGCACCCTGGCCGTGGAGCCGGCCGTCGAGCGGGAGGTCGTGGCGCTGACCCTGCCCGACCTGGCCAGGGTGCCGGCCGTGGCCGCGACCCTGGCCGAGCTGGAGCGGGCCGCCACGCGCTGACCGTACGCACGGGGGTGCGGTGCGTACGGCCCAACGCGTGAGGTGCGGGCCCGGAGCGACGACACGCCCGGGCATGATCAGTCGTTCGGAGGGATTCGGAGGATCCGGGCGGGCCCGGGGGATTTCGAAGAAACGTTCCTTCGGACGCTTCGTCTCGTGTGCCGTCAGTGCGGCGCGATCGGTCCGATCGCACTCGACGCGGGGATCAGGCGATGCCGGGCGCGGCCCATCAGTTCCTCGCGCTCGTCCTCGGTGAGGCCGCCCCACACCCCGTAGGGCTCTCGGACGGCGAGTGCGTGCGCGGCGCATTCCGAACGCACCGGGCATCTCATGCAGACCTCTTTAGCCGAGGCCTCGCGCGCGCTCCTGGCCGCGCCCCGCTCACCTTCCGGGTGGAAGAAGAGGGAGCTGTCGACTCCGCGGCAGGCAGCGAGCAGCTGCCAGTCCCAGAGGTCGGCGTTCGGTCCGGGGAGGCGGGAGAAATCTGCCATTGGGAGTCCTCTTGGTGCCGGTACTGAGGCGGATACGGTCCATGTCTCCACACCTACTGTCTTAGTAGATGTAAATATGACTCATTGGGAATCTAGCCTCAGACATGCGCCAAAGGGAAGGAAAGCCGCCAAATAGGGCATAGCTCCAGATGGAGGACAGATGGCTGGTGGCGCCCGTGTCGTGATCGGTTCCTCACGTAGAGTGCCGAAGGTGTCCGTCCGACCCGTAACTCTTTCGAGTGACCATCGTTGAGAGTGCGAAGGCGGTTGAACCAAGAAGTTCCCGGACAGGTGTCCGAGGACATCGACCGCACAGGTGACGATACGTACCAGCCTGGAGGCTCAAGGTGACGCGCATCAGCAGCTGCGGAGGGCGGTCATGACTTCCGTCCTCGTCTGCGACGACTCCCCGCTTGCCCGAGAGGCGCTCCGTCGCGCGGTTGCCACCGTGCCCGGCGTCGAGCGTGTGACGACGGCTGCCAACGGCGAGGAAGTCCTCCGCCGCTGGGGTGCCGACCGCTCCGACCTGATTCTGATGGATGTCCGGATGCCCGGGCTCGGCGGTGTGGAGACGGTCCGCCGTCTGCTCTCGGCCGACCCCGGGGCCCGCATCATCATGCTGACGGTCGCCGAGGACCTGGACGGCGTGGCCCTCGCGGTCGCCGCCGGCGCCCGGGGCTATCTGCACAAGGACGCCTCGCGCGCCGAACTGCGGGCCACGGTCACCCAGGCACTCGCCGACCCGACCTGGCGACTGGCCCCGCGCCGGCTCCGCTCGGCCGAGATGGGCGCCGCGCCCACGCTCACCGCGCGCGAGATCCAGGTGCTGGAGGGCATGAGTCACGGCCGGTCCAACGCGGAGATCGGGCGCGAGCTCTTCCTCTCCGAGGACACGGTCAAGACGCACGCCCGCCGGCTGTTCAAGAAGCTCGGCGCCTCGGACCGCGCGCACGCCGTGGCGCTCGGCTTCCGCTGGGGCCTGGTGCGCTGACTCCGCCCGACGATCGTGAGCCCCGCCGTACCCGGTGCGCACCCGGGGGTTGGCGGGGCACAATCCGGGGGACGTGTCGCTTCGTGCGCGATGCCGCATCCTTGAGGGTGTGCCGCATTCTTGGAAATGTGGGGTCCCCGTCCTCGGGGACCATTCGGCCGAGCGGGAGGGGAGGGCGCAAGCATGAGTTCAGGCGCACCCGCTCATAACGCTTCGACGCACGAAACGGGCCGCGGGGCCACGGATGCCCCGGCGCCAAGGCACCATGGATTGATGCGCGACGACGAGGCCCAGGGGTCACCCGCGGCCACAGGCACCACCGGTGCCGCCAAAGGCGGCAGTGCCGGGGCCGTCAGCGCGCTCGTACGCCGGGCCGTGGAGGGCGACGAGCAGGCCACGCACGACCTGCTCGCCTTCGTGCACCCGCTCGCGATCCGCTACTGCCGCACCCGACTCTCACGTCTTCCCGGTGACGCTCGTCACTTCGTCGAGGACCTGGCGCAGGAGGTATGCGTCGCCGTCCTGATGGCGCTGCCGCGCTACCGGGACACCGGGCGGCCCTTCGAGGCCTTCGTCTTCGCCATCGCCGCGCACAAGGTCGCCGACCTCCAGCGGGCCGCCATGCGGCATCCGGGCAGCACGGCCGTGCCGTCCGACGAGATGCCGGAGCGGCCGGACGACTCGCTGGGGCCGGAGGAGCGGGCACTGCTGAGCAGTGACGCCGCGTGGGCCAAGAAGCTGCTGGCGAACCTGCCGGAGAACCAGCGGGAGCTCCTCGTGCTGCGCGTGGCCGTCGGGCTGACCGCGGAGGAGACCGGGCAGATGCTCGGCATGTCCCCCGGGGCGGTGCGAGTGGCCCAGCACCGGGCGCTCAGCCGGCTCCGCGCGCTCGCCGAGCAGTAGGCCCCGCAGGCCCCCGTGGTCCGCCGTTTCATCGTAGGAAACTATGAAAATCCTGGTTGACCTTGGTCGTGGAATGAGACGCCTCGCGATCCCGTTAGCATGGACATCCGCGCAGAGCAAGACCATTTGGGAAGGTGTCATGACCGCCGACGGAGTGCCCGACAAATTCGCCACGCTCGGACTGACCTACGACGACGTGCTGCTGCTGCCGGGCGCGTCGGACATGTCGCCTGATGCGATCGACACCTCTTCCCTCATCTCGCGCAACGTTCGCGTGAACGTTCCGCTGCTCTCCGCCGCCATGGACAAGGTCACCGAGGCCCGCATGGCCATCGCGATGGCCCGCCAGGGCGGCGTCGGCGTCCTGCACCGCAACCTCTCCATCGTCGACCAGGCCAACCAGGTCGACCTGGTCAAGCGCTCCGAGTCGGGCATGGTCACCGACCCGATCACGGTGCACCCGGACGCGACCCTGCGTGAGGCCGACCAGCTCTGCGCGAAGTTCCGCATCTCCGGCGTCCCGGTCACCGACCCGGCCGGCAAGCTGCTGGGCATCGTCACCAACCGCGACATGGCCTTCGAGTCGGACCGCAGCCGCCAGGTGCGCGAGGTCATGACCCCGATGCCGCTGGTCACGGGCAAGGTCGGCATCTCCGGCGTGGACGCCATGGAGCTGCTGCGCCGCCACAAGATCGAGAAGCTCCCGCTGGTCGACGAGGCGGGCATCCTCAAGGGCCTCATCACGGTCAAGGACTTCGTCAAGGCCGAGAAGTACCCGAACGCCGCCAAGGACAAGGACGGCCGGCTGCTCGTCGGCGCCGCCGTCGGCGTCGCCGGTGACGCGTACGAGCGCGCCCAGGCCCTGATCGAGGCGGGCGCCGACTTCATCGTCGTCGACACCGCCCACGGCCACTCCCGCCTGGTCGGCGACATGGTCGCCAAGATCAAGTCGAACTCCACGGTGGACGTCATCGGCGGCAACGTCGCCACCCGCGACGGCGCCCAGGCGCTGATCGACGCCGGCTGCGACGGCATCAAGGTCGGTGTCGGCCCCGGCTCCATCTGCACCACCCGCGTCGTCGCCGGCATCGGCGTCCCGCAGGTCACCGCGATCTACGAGGCCTCGCTCGCCGCCAAGGCGGCCGGCGTCCCGGTCATCGGCGACGGCGGCCTGCAGTACTCCGGCGACATCGCGAAGGCCCTGGTCGCGGGCGCCGACACGGTGATGCTCGGCTCGCTGCTCGCGGGCTGCGAGGAGTCCCCGGGCGAGCTGCTCTTCATCAACGGCAAGCAGTTCAAGTCGTACCGCGGCATGGGCTCGCTCGGCGCGATGCAGTCCCGCGGCGAGCAGAAGTCCTTCTCCAAGGACCGCTACTTCCAGGAGGGCGTGGGCGGCGACGACAAGCTCATCCCCGAGGGCATCGAGGGTCAGGTGCCGTACCGCGGCCCGCTCTCGGCGGTCGTGCACCAGCTGGTCGGCGGCCTGCGCCAGTCGATGTTCTACGTCGGCGGCCGCACGGTCCCCGAGCTGCAGGAGCGTGGCCGCTTCGTCCGGATCACCTCGGCGGGCCTCAAGGAGAGCCACCCGCACGACATCCAGATGACGGTGGAAGCGCCGAACTACTCCCGTAAGGGGTAGCAGGGTTGGTGCCGAGGGGCGGGCCGGGATGACCGGGCCCGCCCTTCGGCCGTTCCGGCGTCCGTGGGTGACCGGCGCTGCGCGCCGAGCCGGGGCTCCGCCCCAGACCCCGCGCCTCAAACGCCGGCGGGGCTGGCTCGGTGTCCGTACGGCGGTCATCGGAACGCGGGGCCCCGGGGTTCGGGGATACTGGACGGGCAGACCCAGAGGAAAGGCCACCACACGTGACTGAGATCGAGATCGGGCGCGGCAAGCGCGGCCGCAGGGCGTACGCGTTCGACGACATCGCCATCGTCCCGAGCCGGCGTACCCGGGACCCGAAGGAGGTCTCGATCGCCTGGCAGATCGACGCGTACCGCTTCGAGCTCCCCTTCCTGGCCGCCCCCATGGACTCGGTCGTCTCCCCGCAGACCGCGATCCGCATCGGCGAGCTCGGCGGTCTCGGCGTGCTGAACCTCGAAGGCCTGTGGACCCGGTACGAGGACCCGCAGCCGCTGCTCGACGAGATCGCGGAGCTGGACGAGGAGACCGCCACGCGCCGTCTCCAGGAGATCTACTCCGCCCCGATCCAGGCGGACCTGATCCGGCAGCGCATCAAGGAGGTGCGCGACTCTGGCGTCGTGACCGCCGCCGCGCTCTCCCCGCAGCGCACCGCCGAGTTCTCCAAGGCCGTCGTCGACGCCGGCGTGGACATCTTCGTGATCCGCGGCACCACGGTCTCCGCCGAGCACGTCTCGGGCGCCGCCGAGCCGCTGAACCTCAAGCAGTTCATCTACGAGCTCGACGTCCCGGTCATCGTGGGCGGCTGCGCCACCTACACCGCGGCCCTGCACCTGATGCGCACCGGCGCCGCGGGCGTGCTGGTCGGCTTCGGCGGCGGCGCCGCGCACACCACGCGCAACGTGCTCGGCATCCAGGTCCCGATGGCCACCGCCGTCGCGGACGTGGCCGCGGCCCGCCGCGACTACATGGACGAGTCCGGCGGCCGCTACGTGCACGTCATCGCCGACGGCGGCGTGGGCTGGTCGGGCGACATCCCGAAGGCCGTCGCCTGCGGCGCCGACGCCGTGATGATGGGCTCCCCGCTGGCCCGCGCCACCGACGCGCCCGGCAAGGGCAACCACTGGGGCATGGAGGCCGTCCACGAGGACGTGCCGCGCGGCAAGAAGGTCAACCTCGGCACGGTCGGCACCACCGAGGAGATCCTCACCGGCCCGTCGCACTCCCCGGACGGCTCGATGAACATCTTCGGCGCGCTGCGCCGCTCGATGGCCACGACCGGCTACAGCGAGCTCAAGGAGTTCCAGCGGGTCGAGGTCACGGTCGCGGACTCGCAGCACAGCCGCTGATCGTTCTTCCGTACGTACGCCGGAGGGCCGGCACCCCAGGCGGGGTGCCGGCCCTCCGGCGTACGGGGTGGTGCAGGGTCAGTCGCTGACCTTCTTGGCCGCACCGAACGCGACGAAGCCGCCGATGGCGAGGAAGAGGAAGGACATCGCGTCCACGCTCTCCTTCCAGATGTCGTTCAGCCCGCCGACGCCGGCCTTGCTGAGGACCTCGCCCACGCCGACGTTGCCGAAATCGGCGAGCGCGAGGGCGATGAAGGTGAGCTGGCCGAGGTAGACGGCACCGAGCGACAGCGCGGCGGCGATCAGGGGCAGGATCGGGTTGCGGCCGCCGACCTTGCCGGCGGCGAGGCCGACGAGCAGGCCGACGCCGGCCGCGGCGTAGCCGATCTCGCGGTCGATGGCGTTCATGATGTAGCCGTACGCGCCGGCCGCGACCAGGGCCGCGACGACCGCGGCGACGATGCCGAGACCGACGTTGCCGGTGCGGGCGGCCGGGGCGGCGGGCGCCTCGGTGAAGGAGTCGGGCGCGGGCGGCTGGAAGTTCTGGCTCATGGAGATCCCCCCCAGGGAATCGTGGGCACACGTGTCCTGGGGGACGTATGTGCGAGATAAGCAAGTGACGCCGCAGGCTAGCAGGCGGTCGTGACATCCGTGAGGGGGAATTTCCCGGGCGTTCAGAGCCGGTGCGCGGCGCCCGCCGGGCTGGCTCCGCGGGTGTCGAGGAGCAACTGGGCCTTCACCGCGAGACCTTGTAGGTCGTAGGTGCGGTGGTGCTGGAGCAGGATCGTCAGATCGGCGTTGGCCGCGGCCTCGTACAACGATTCGGCTCGGGGGACGGGCTGGTCCCGCACCCGCCAGCCCGCGATGTACGGGTCGTGGTAGCTGATCAGCGCTCCCAGGTCGAGGAGGCGGCTGGCGATCTCGCGCGCCGGGGAGCCCTCCTGGTCGGCGAGGTCGGGCTTGTAGGTGACGCCCAGGAGGAGGACGCGGGCGCCGCGCGCGGACTTGCCGTGCTCGTTCAGCAGGGTGGCGGAGCGCTGGATGACGTACTGCGGCATCCGGTTGTTGATCTCCTGCGCCAGGCCGACCATGCGCAGGGGGTGGCCCGGGGTGCGGGTGGTGTGGGGGAGGTAGTTGGGGTCGAGGGGGACGCCGTGGCCGCCGACGCCGGGGCCGGGGCGGAACGCCTGGAACCCGTACGGCTTGGTCTCGGCGCAGCGGATGACGTCCCACAGGTCGACGCCGAGGTCGTGGCAGAGCACTGCCATCTCGTTCATGAGGGCGATGTTGACGTGCCGGTAGTTGGTCTCCAGTAGCTGTACGGTCTCGGCCTCGCGCAGGCCGCGGGCGCGGACCACCTTCTCGGTGAGGCGGGCGTAGAAGGCGTGCGCGGACTCGGTGCAGGCGGGGGTGAGGCCGCCGATCACCTTCGGGGTGTTGGAGATGCCGTGGGTGCGGTTGCCGGGGTCGAGCCGGCTGGGGGAGTAGGCCAGGTGGAAGTCCCGGCCCGCGCGCAGTCCGGAGCCCTCTTCGAGGATGGGGCGGAGGTAGTCCTCGGTGACGCCCGGGTGGGCGGCCGATTCGAGGATGACCGTGGTGTGCGGGCGCAGGCGGGCGGCGAGTGCGCGGCCGGCCTCGCCGACGGCGGAGAGGTCGAGGGCGCGGTCGGCGCCGAGGTGGGTGGGGGCGCAGATGATGGCGGTGCGCACCCGGCCGAGCTCGGCGGGGTTGGTGGTGACCCGGAAGCCCGCCGCCGACATGCGGCGGATCTCGGCGGCGGTGAGGGTGGAGTCCGTGACCGGACCGCTGTCGTAGCCGACCGTCTCGATTCCGGCGGCGACGGCCGCCTGGGCGAGGGGGAGGCCGAGATGGCCGAGTCCGATGACGGCGAGGTCTGCGGGCATGGGGGTGCCGTCCCTTCCCTGACACGAGGGGGATGCGCGCGCAAGCCCTGTGGACGGGAAGGCCACGCAGGGAGCTGGCGCAATGTCAGACTAGGCGTATATATGACAGATATGTCGCATTCTGGGGTGAAGGTCACCGTTGTGTTGTCCACAGGCGGTGGCTGATGTGGGTGCGGCCGGTCAGAATCGTGACAACGGGGATGTGAGCGGGATCACCCGCACCAACGGGAGGCAGCCGTGAGGACAGCGACACTGGGGCCGGAACAGCGTGCCGAGGCGCTCGCCCGGATGGCCGAACGGGAACTGGACGTCCTGGTCGTGGGCGCGGGCGTGGTCGGCGCCGGCACCGCGCTCGACGCCGTGACCCGGGGTCTGTCGACCGGGCTGGTGGAGGCGCGCGACTGGGCCTCCGGCACCTCCAGCCGGTCCAGCAAGCTGATCCACGGCGGCCTGCGCTACCTGGAGATGCTCGACTTCGCCCTCGTACGGGAGGCCCTGAAGGAGCGTGGTCTGCTGCTCGGGCGCCTCGCCCCGCACCTGGTGAAGCCGGTGCCGTTCCTGTACCCCTTGCAGCACAAGGGCTGGGAGCGGTTCTACGCGGGCTCGGGCGTCGCGCTCTACGACGCGATGTCCGTCTCCAGCGGCCACGGGCGTGGCCTGCCCGTGCACCGGCACCTCTCGCGCAAGCGGGCCCTGCGGGTGGCGCCGGCGCTGCGCAAGGACGCGCTGGTGGGGGCCCTGCAGTACTACGACGCCCAGATGGACGACGCGCGGTACGTCGCCACGCTGGTGCGCACGGCCGCGGCGTACGGGGCGCACTGCGCCAACCGGGCGAGAGTGGTCGGCTTCCTGCGCGAGGGCGAACGGGTGGTCGGCGCGCGGGTACGTGACGTCGAGGGCGGTGGCGAGTACGAGATCCGCGCCAAGCAGGTGGTGAACGCGACGGGTGTGTGGACGGACGACACCCAGGCGCTGATCGGGGAACGGGGGCAGTTCCACGTCCGGGCCTCCAAGGGCATCCACCTGGTCGTGCCGAAGGACCGGATCCACTCGAGCACCGGACTGATCCTGCGGACCGAGAAGTCGGTGCTGTTCGTCATCCCGTGGGGCCGGCACTGGATCATCGGGACCACGGACACCGACTGGGACCTGGACAAGGCGCACCCGGCGGCGTCCAGCGCGGACATCGACTACCTGCTGGAACACGTGAACTCGGTGCTGGCCGTGCCGCTCACGCGCGATGACGTGCAGGGCGTGTACGCGGGCCTGCGGCCACTGCTGGCCGGGGAGTCGGACGCGACGAGCAAGCTGTCGCGCGAGCACACGGTGGCGCACCCGGTGCCGGGCCTGGTGGTGGTCGCGGGCGGCAAGTACACGACGTACCGGGTCATGGCCAAGGACGCCGTCGACGAGGCGGTGCACGGGCTGGACCAGCGGGTCGCGGAGTGCGTGACCGAGGACGTGCCGCTGGTGGGGGCCGAGGGGTACCACGCGCTGTGGAACGGGCGGGCGCGGATCGCGGCCGGGGCGGGACTCCATGTGGTGCGGGTCGAGCACCTGTTGAACCGCTTCGGGTCGCTGACGGAGGAGCTGCTCGACCTGATCGCCGCCGACCCGGGGCTGGCCGAGCCGGTGACCGGGGCGGAGGACTACCTGCGCGCGGAGATCGTGTACGCGGCCTCGCACGAGGGGGCGCGGCACCTGGACGACGTACTGACGCGACGGACGCGGATCTCGATCGAGACCTTCGACCGGGGGACGCGGTCCGCACGGGAGTGCGCGGAGTTGATGGCGCCGGTGCTGGGGTGGGACAAGCAGCAGATCGAGAAGGAAGTGGAGCACTACGAGAAGCGGGTCCAGGCGGAGCGGGAATCGCAGCGCCAGCCGGACGACCAGACGGCGGACGCAACGCGGCTCGGGGCTCCCGACATCGTTCCGTTTTGACATCCTCCCCTTCGTGAACGAAGGGGATTCCTACCTCACGCTGCCTGGCGGACCGGCGGTCCGTCAGGTCTTCCACGATCAGCGGCAGCCGGGGTGAGACCAGCCCGGACGTGGGGGCACCTCCCAGCGGTAGCTGGGGGACATCACGTGTGCGGAGTTTTTGTCCCTGGGGGAGGCGGTTCCGCACGCGGAGCACGTGTAGGTACGTTCCGACAGCGGTAGTGCGTGCTTGGCTCTCGCTCCGCACTGTCCGCAGTCCATGGTTGTGTGCGCCGGGTGCACGAGCCGCAGGTCGCGGCCGTGCTTGCGCGCCATGTTGATCAACTCATGCTTGACGGTGGAGATCGCGGCATCGGTGGCCTTGCGGGCCATGGTTGACTTCGCAAGGAACTTGGGGCGGAAGTCCTCCACGGCGAGCCGGTCGAAGTCCGTCACCACCCGTTTGGCCCACTTGCGGGCGGTGTCCTGGCGCTGACGAGCGATCTTCTCGGCCGCCCTCTTCCCATACTCGGGGTGACGGAGGTCGTGTGCGTTGCTGGTCGTGGTCGCGGTTTCCTTGACTCCCCAGTCGACACCGATCACCGCACCTGTCTCGGGCAGCGGCTGTACGCTTGTCTGGACGACAAATGACGCGTACCAGTGGCCGAGGCTGTCCCGGTAGATGCGCACGCTGGACGGGTCGGCGGGCACGGGCCGCGACCACACCACCGTCAGCGAGATCCCGCCCGCCAGGTGCAGACGCCCGTCCTTGATGCGGAATCCGCGCCGGGTGTAGTTGAGCGTGGGTTCCGCGCCGCTGCACCGGCAACCGTGCCCTGCCACCCATGTTCCGCGCGCCAGACGGTCAGCATCCTGCACAGCAAGGCCGGCCCGCACTTCTCGCCCGCCTTGTACGCCACCTTGGACTCGGCAACGCACCGATTCCATACCCAGCGGCACCGGTCCCACTCGGACAACAAGGCCGAGCAACCAGCTGAAGACACGCGCAGCCGGAAGGTGTACCGGGCGTGCCCGGCTCCCCCGACTACCGCCATTGCCGTCATGACGCCAACCTAGGCGCCTGGGCCCTGCTTCTTCCCGGAACCCGGACAACCCACACGAACGGGTGACCGATGACCGCACTGAGCAGCGGTCCATCGGCCTCAAGTGCCTTTCATCTGCCGGAGGCCACCCTGACCATCGCCCTTTGCGGCGCGCGCCTTCCCGGGCTGAGAACAGAGTTGCCCAGTCAAGGGGGGAACCGCGGACCCGGGGCGCCCGTCCGTTGCGGAGTGAGGAAGAATGAGGTTTCTGCCGGGGCGGGTTACCGCGGACCCCGGCGGCTGCCGGGGCAGTCGGGGCAGGCTGCAGGAACGCAGAGGGGACGCATGTCGAAGCCGGAGCACACCAAGTCGCCTGCCGGGTCGCCTGCGGCGGGCCCGGAGGGTGGGCACTCGCCTGAGGTGGAGGCGAAGGCCGATGCTACGGCTGCGCCCGCCAGTGGGACGGAACGCGAGGACGCGAAGGCGGCTGACGGCGTGAAGGCTGCGCCGAGCCTGAGCAAGGCCGTGGCCGGGGCTGAGCCCGAGGACGCGAAGCCGGGTGACGGCGTGAAGGCTGCGCCGAGCCTGAGCAAGGCCGCGCCCGCGGCGGAGCCCGAGGACGCGAAGCCGGCGGCTAAGGCCGGGGACGCTCCTGTCGTGGATGCGAAGCCTGCTGACGGGGTGAAGCCTGCGGCCGCGCCGAGTCTGGGCAAGGCGGCGGCCGAGGCGGAGCCTGCTGACGGGGTGAAGCCCGCGGGCGCGCCGAGTCTGGGCAAGGGCAAGGTCGGGGAAACGGTCAACCCCGTCGTCGAGAAGGCCGATGCCCTGGCGGCGGCCGTCAAGGCGGCGGCCGCGAAGGCGGCCGGGACCGGGGAGGACGAAGGGCGGCTGCTGGCCGGGCGCTACCGGCTCGGGGCCGTGCTCGGCAAGGGCGGGATGGGCACCGTCTGGCGCGCCCAGGACGAGACCCTGGGACGGACCGTCGCCGTCAAGGAACTCCGGTTCGGCACGGGCGTCGACGAGGACGAGAAGCGCCGCCTCATCACCCGCACCCTGCGCGAGGCCAAGGCCATTGCCCGGATCCGGAGCGGCGGCGCCGTCACCGTCTACGACGTCGTCGACGAAGACGGCCGGCCGTGGATCGTCATGGAGCTCATCGAGGGGCCCTCGCTCGCCGAGTTCGTACGGGAGAACGGCCCGTTGACACCCCGCCGCGCCGCCGAGGTCGGCCTCGCGGTGCTCGACGTACTCCGCGCCGCCCACGGGCAGGGCATCCTGCACCGGGACGTCAAGCCGTCCAACGTGCTCATCGCCGCCAACGGCCGTGTCGTCCTGACCGACTTCGGCATCGCGCAGGTGGAGGGCGACCCCTCCGTCACCTCCACCGGCATGCTCGTCGGCGCCCCCTCCTACATCTCCCCCGAGCGCGCCCGAGGCCAGAAGCCCGGTCCGCCCGCCGACATGTGGTCGCTCGGCGGTCTGCTGTACGCCTCCGTCGAGGGCGTGCCCCCGTACGACAAGGGCTCCGCGCTCGCCACGCTCACCGCCGTGATGACCGAGCCGGTGGACCCGCCGAAGAACGCGGGTCCGTTGGCCGAGGTCATCTACGGCCTGCTGGTCAAGGACCCCGCGCGGCGCCTCGACGACGACCGCGCGCGGGCCATGCTGACCGCCGTCGTCAACGCGCCGGAGCCGGTGGCGCCGCCGGTCGTGGCCCCGACCGCGGAGGAGACCCGGCAGATATCGCTGGCCGACGCCAAGGAGGCCGCGGACAAGGCGGACGCCGAGAAGGCGGAGAAGGCGGCCGAGAAGGCGGCGAAGAAGGAGCGCGAGCGGCGGGAGCGCGAGCAGCGCGAACGCGCCCGTGCCGCGCTGAAGTCGGCCCGCAAGGAAGCCGCGGCGGCCGCCGCGGCCGCGGCCGTGCCGACCGCCTCGGCGGCCGAAGCACCGGCCCCCGCCAAGCCCGCGCCCGTGGCCGCGCCGCTCACCGACGTGCTGCCGCGCCGCACGATGCTGATGGCGGCGGCCGCCGTGCTGGTGGTGCTGGCGGCGGTCGGTTCGCTGATCGCCTACGCGGTCGGCGGCGACGACAACGGCGGCAAGGAGCAGGGCAAGAACGGCGGCAAGGCCACCCCGGCCGTCTCCGGCAACCCGACCCCGGGCCCGGGCGGGACCGCGAAGAACACCCCGCAGAACGCCTCGCCGAACACGCCCCAGAACTCGCCGTCCTCCTCCCCGAAGGCAGGCGAGCCGGGCACCAACAGCCAGGGACAGGGCGCCTCGCCCGGTGGCGGGGGCGGCGGACTCCCGTCGGGCTACGCCACGGTGACGGACCCGGGGTTCCACTTCTCCATGGCCATGCCCCAGGGCTTCCACCTGACGGGCACAGCGGGTGAGAAGTCGGGCGGCATATACAGCCGCGACGGCGGCTTCCCGCGGATCCAGGTCGACTACAACAACAGCCCCGGCGACGACGCGCGCAAGGCCTGGATGGAACTGGCTCCGGCCGTGCAGGGCAGCAGCAAGGGCTACCGCCTGCTCGGGATCAGCCAGACGAGCTACCGGAACTATCCGACCGTCGCGGACTGGGAGTTCGAGCGGGAGCAGAACGGCATCAAGGTCCGCGTGCTCAACCGGGGCTTCAAGATGGACGCGACGCACGGCTACGCCATCATGATCAGCTGCGCGGCCGACCAGTGGGACGGCCCGGAGTGCGCGCAGATGCGTGCGACGGCGTTCGAGACCTTCCAGCCGCTCGGCTGACCTCGGGACGCGGGCGGCCCCGGCGACGTATCGTGTCAGCGGGGCCACGGGGGACCCGGCGCACTCGGGGGAGGCGATGTGGAGGAGTACGCGGGCCGGATCCTGGCCCACCGGTACCGCCTGCCGTTGCCGCCGTCGGACTACGCCGAGTACGAACTCATCGAGACCCGGGCCTTCGACACGCGCAGCGGACAGGAAGTCCTCGTACGGCAGGTGCCGTTGCCGGAGGTCGTGGACGCCGAGCTGATGGACGGGCCGCAGCCGGAGGCCGTCCCGGCCGGTGATCTGCCGGCGGTGCGGCGCGCGATCGAGGCGGCGCAGGCGGCCGCCGCGATTCCGGACCACCCCCGGCTGGACCAGGTCTTCGACGTGTTCGCGGAGGGCGGGTCGCTGTGGATAGTGAGCGAACTCGTCCCGGCGAGGCCGCTGGCCGCGCTGATCGCCGATGAACCGCTGAGCCCCTACCGGGCGGCGGAGGTGGCGTCGGACGTACTGACCGCGCTGCGGGTGCTGCACGCGCACGGGTGGACGCACCGGAACATCACCGTCCGGACGGTCCTGGTGTGCGACGACGGCCGGGTGGTCCTGACCGGCCTGGCCGCGGGCGCGGCGGAAGAGGCGCTGTGCGGGTACGACCCCGTCCCGGCCGTGGCCTCCGGCGGTGATGCGGATGCCGGTGGCGGTGGCGGTGTGGCGGGCTTGCGTCCGGGGACCGGGGGCTTCGGAGGCGAGGCGTGGGGCGGTGGCCCTGCCGGTGCCCCCGGCGGTGGTGCGGTGGGTCCGGGACCCGGGCCTGTCGCCTCCGGCGGTGGTGCGGTGGGTCAGGGGCCCGTCGCCTCCGGGGTGGAGCCGTGGAGCGCGGCCGCTGCCTTCGGAGATGGCTCGGGGTACGGGTACCGGACGGAGGCCGAGGAGGCCGGACCGGACGCGGGTACGGAGTCCGCGCAGGCGCGGTACGCGCCGTTGGTGGCTCCCGGGTACGACACCGGGCCGCGGCACACCGATCACATCGCCCCGGGGCGTTCGGAGGACCGGCCCGACCTCCAGGCCGCGGCTCGGGCCGGGGCCATCGCCGCGTACCGGGCCGGATCGCGGGCGGCCGCCGCCAGGGTCGCAGAGCAGAGCAGGGCGGAGGCCGCGGGTGGCCCCGCGCCGGAGCCTGAGCCGAGGCCCGAGGGGTCGAACCTCCCGCAGGGGTACTCGTACCCGTACGGCGGCCCCGAGGCCGGCTCCACCGCCCCCTGGCACGGCGCCACCCCCCGCCGCCAGGCCCTCCCCCCGGCCAGAACGCCGCAGGCCGAGCCGGCGCGGCCGGGGTTGCCCGGGCAGCCCGGCGGGGCGCGGGCGGGGTCTGGGCAGGGGCCGCAGGCCGAACCGCAGCCGCAGTCGCAGCAGTCCAGTTGGCCGCAGGCCGACCCGGCGCGGGCCGGGTTGCCCGCGCAGCTTGCTCTGCCGCAGGGGTACCGCCAGGCCGATGCGCCCGGCCCGGCGCAGCTGCGGCCTGGGGGCGCCACCGTGCCGCAGGGGCCCGGCCCCGGGTACGGCGGTGTCGGCCGGCAGGGCTACGGGCCGGGGGAGGCCGGCCCGTCGCAGTCCGCGTCGGCGCAGGCGCCCGGTCCCGGCGGTGCCGGGTACGGCGGGGCGCAGCCCGGGGGTGGCAACGGCGCACGCGTGCCGCAGGCCGGTCCGGGCGGTGCCGGGGACGGCGGGCCGCAGCCGCAGGCGCGCGGCGCGGCTGGTTGGGGTGGGCCTCGGAGCGGGTTGGACGCCGAGCGGGCGCGGCAGACGCGGATGGCCGTCGTCGGGGCGGTTACCGAGCGGTGGGCTCCCGAGCAGGCCCGGAGCGTGTCCGGGCCGTGGCAGCTGGCCGCTCCCATCGGCCCCGCCACGGACCTCTGGGCGCTCGGCGCGCTGCTGTTCCGCGCGGTGCAGGGGCACGCCCCGTACCCCGAGGACAGTGTGGCCGAGCTCGTCGAGCTGGTCTGCGCCGAGCCGCCCGCCTTCGCGGAGGAGTGCGGTGCGCTGCGCCCGATCGTGGAGTCGTTGCTGCGCCAGGACCCCACCGAGCGCCCCGACTTCGAGGAGCTGCGCGGCTGGCTGCGCTCGCTCGTACGGTCGGCTCCCGAGCCGGAGGCCGGGTTCGCCATGCTCCCGATGGCGGAGCCGGATCCCGCGCGCCTGCCCGTCGTACGCCGCCGCGGCGAACTGCACGGCCGGCACCGCAACCCCACCGCCGCCCGCAAGTCCCGCACGCCCCGTTCCCTCGGCCGGACGCTGCTCGTCGGCATCCTCGTGCTGCTCGCCGGGGCCGTGGCGTACGCGATGCTGTTCATGCCCCGGGCGGGTGAACCCGGCACCCCGGGGCAGCCCGACACCGCGTCAACCCCCCCGAAGCAGAGCCAGAACCAGGGCCAGGGTCCCTCCCAGGTGCCCAGCGGGACCCCCGAGTCCAAGCCCGCGCCCCAGACGACCGCGCCCGCCGCCCCGCAGGCGACGGCCCCGCCCGGCTACACCACGCAGCAGGACCCCGAGCACTTCGAGATCGCCGTCCCCGACGGTTGGGAGCGCCGGAGCGTGAACGAGGCCGGCCAGGTGCGTTACGTCAGCGGGCAGTTCGTGCTGACCGTCGTCCCCGGCCGGGACAAGGTCGAGGGCAATCCCGACCCCGCGGCGTACCAGAAGGACAAGGAGCAGGAGCTGACCCCGTACCGCACCTCCACCTGGTCCTCGGTCGGCGACGTGAAGACGACCAAGGTCGGCCAGCAGCTCCGCGCCACCGGCCGCTACACGTGGATCGACGGCACGGGCCGGAACGTCTTCGCCCGCAATTTCGTCGTGGCACTCGCCGGCAGCTACCACGTCGTCATGGTCACGGGACCGGAGGACGAACAGGGCAAGGTCACCGAGGTCTTCGAGAAGGCCACGGCGAGTTACAAGTCCGGTGGGTGAGACCGTACTGACGACGGATCAGTACGGCGATTGCGTCACAGTGCTGCCATTCGGGGCCCGCGCGGTTCCGGCGGTACCCGTGGGCTCCGTAATCTGGCGGCCTGAAGCGTGGAGAGCGGCGGGGTTTCGTGGAACAGCAGACAGGTGGGGGCGCCGTGCTCGCGGGCCGGTACCGGCTCGTGGTGCCCATCGGCCGGGGCGGCATGGGCAAGGTGTGGCGCGCGCAGGACGAGCTGCTGCACCGGACCGTCGCCGTCAAGGAACTGACGGCGGGTCTGTACGTCTCCCAGGCCGACCGGGACGTCATGCACGCCCGTACGCAGAAGGAGGCCCGGGCCGCGGCCCGGATCCAGCATCCGTCGGTCGTCACCGTCCACGACGTGCTGGAGCACGACGACCGGCCGTGGATCGTCATGGAGTACATCGACGGCCCCTCCCTCGCGGACGCGGCCAAGGAGGCCGGGCGGATCGAGCCCCGCGAGGCGGCCCGGATCGGCCTGCACGTGCTGGGCGCGCTGCGCGCCGCGCACGCGGTCGGCGTACTGCACCGGGACGTGAAGCCGGGCAACGTGCTGCTGGCCAAGGACGGCCGGGTGCTGCTCACGGACTTCGGCATCGCCGCGATCGAGGGCGACTCCTCCATCACGCGCACCGGTGAGATCGTCGGCTCCATCGACTACCTGGCCCCCGAGCGGGTCACCGGCGGGACCCCCGGCACGGCCTCCGACCTGTGGTCGCTGGGCGCCACCCTCTACACGGCGGTCGAGGCCCGTTCGCCGTTCCGCCGTACGTCACCCATCTCCAGCCTCCAGGCCGTGGTGAACGACGAGCCGCCCGCGCTGCGCCAGGCCGGGGCCCTGGGGTCGGTCATCACGGCCCTGCTGCGGAAGGATCCGGCGGACCGGCCCTCGGTCGAAGAGGCCGAACGGATGCTGCTGGAGGCGATGGAGGGCCGGGAGCCGAAGGCGGCGCAGGCGTTCGTGCCCACGCGCGCGGTGACCTCGGAGGAGCTCGCGACGGCCCGGGAGCGGACCGAGGATCCGGTCGCGCCCGCCGGCGTCGCGCAGACGGCCGCGCTGCCGGAACAGCCGGAGCAGGCGTCCTCGTCGCCCGGCGGGTCGGCGAACGGTTGGATCAAGCGGGCCGCGGCGATCGCCCTGGTGGCGGCGCTGCTCGGCGGCGGTGGTGTGTTCGGGCTGCTGAAGTACACCGGTGACTCCGGGAAGGGCGGCGGCGCGGACAAGAACGCGAGCGCCCCGGACGGGCGGAACGGCGATGCCGCCACAGGGGTCGAGGCCGATGTCGTACCGGCCGGGTGGACCGAGGTCACCGACCCGGCGGGCTTCACCCTGTTCGTGCCGGAGGGCTGGCACCGCCAGATGGACGGCAACCAGATCGACTACACCCCCGACAACGGCAAGCACCTGCTGCGGATCGCGGTCGACCCGAGTCCGGACTACGAGAACCCGTACATGCACGTGATCGACCTGGAGAGGCAGGTGCAGAGACGGACGGACTACAAGCGGCAGATCCTGAAGCCGAACACCTTCCGGGAGACCACCCAGGCCGCGATCTGGGACTTCACGTGGACCGAGAAGCAGAACAACCCCGGGCCGCGCCGGGCCATCGAGCAGATGTACATCGCCCCGAACGGCGCCGAGTACGCGGTGTACATGTCGAGCCCGGTCGTCGACTGGAACACGACCCGGCAGCAGTTCGACACGGTCCTCAGCGGCTGGGAGGCGCCCGCCGGGAAGCCCTGATTCCGCCATCCCGCAGGGAATCCGCCAGCAATCACTGGCGGAAATGACAAAATCCGGTTACCCACGGGTACCCAAAGGCTCGCTGGCGCAATACGCTCACCGCCATGACGGACTCGCAGGCCCCCGCCGCCCCCCTCCGGACCGCACCGCAGCCCACCAATCCGGTAGCCCCGGCTCCGGCCGGCGCGCGGACCGCCGCCGACGTGGTCACCCCCGACCTCGTCGCCCGGCTGACCCGCGGAGTGATCGGCTCCGGCCGCACCGCCAACCACACCCCCTTCACCGGGGACCGGTTGGCGGAGCTCCCCGAGGCCACCCCCGAGGACGTGGCGACGGCCTTCGAACGGGCCCGCGCCGCCCAGCCCGCCTGGGCCGCCGTCCCCGTGCGCAAGCGGGCCGCGGTGCTGCTGCGCTTCCACGACCTGGTGCTTGCCCGGCAGGCCGAGGTGCTCGACCTGATCCAGCTGGAAACCGGCAAGGCCCGCCTGCACGCCCACGAGGAGGTCCAGGCGGTCGCCGTCGCCGCCCGCCACTACGGCCGCAAGGCCCCCTCGTACCTGCGGCCCAAGGGCCACACGGGCGCCATGCCCACCCTCACCAAGGTCACCGAGCTGCGCCAGCCGCGCGGGGTCGTCGGCCAGATCGCCCCCTGGAACTACCCCCTGGAACTGTCGGTCGGCGACGCCCTGCCCGCCTTCGTGGCCGGCAACGCGCTGGTCATGAAGCCCGACACCGAGACCGCGCTGACCGCCCTGTGGGCCCGCGACCTGCTGATCGAGGCCGGGCTGCCCGCCGAGGTCTTCCAGATAGTCCTCGGCGAGGGCCCCGTCGTCGGCCCCGAGGTGGTCCGGCACGCGGACTACGTCTCCTTCACCGGCTCCACGCGTACCGGCCGCGAGGTCGCCCGGGGCGCGGCCGACCGCCTCGTCGGGGTCTCCCTCGAACTCGGCGGCAAGAACGCCATGCTCGTCCTGCACGACGCCGACATCGAGAAGGCCGCCGCGGGCGCCGTCCGCGCCTGCTTCTCCTCCGCCGGCCAGCTGTGCATCTCCATCGAGCGGCTCTACGTCCACGCCTCGATCGCCGACGCCTTCGTCGAGCGGTTCGCCGCCCGCACCAAGGCCATGCGGCTGGGCAGCTCCCTCGCCTACGGCGCCGACATGGGCTCCCTGGTCGGCGAGCGCCAGCTGGAAACCGTGACGCGGCACGTGGACGAGGCCGTAGCCAAGGGCGCCACCCTCGTCGCCGGCGGCACCGCCCGCCCCGACATCGGCCCCCTCTTCTACGAGCCGACCATCCTCGACGGAGTCGAGGCACCGATGGCGGTCTGCGGCGAGGAGACCTTCGGCCCGGTCGTCTCCATCTACCGCTTCACCGACGAGGACGCCGCCATCGCGGAGGCCAACTCCACCGCCTACGGCCTCAACTCCAGCGTCTGGACCAAGGACTCCCGCCGCGGCCACGCCGTCGCCGCCCGCCTGCGCACCGGCACCGTCAACATCAACGAGGGCTACGCCCCCGCCTACGGCAGCGCCCAGGCGCCCATGGGCGGCATGAAGGACTCCGGCCTCGGCCGCCGCCACGGCTCCGAGGGCATCCTCAAGTACACCGAGGCCCAGACCGTCGCCCACCAGCGACTGCTCCCCATGGCGCCCTCGCTGGGCATGGACGACGAGAAGTACGCGGCGTTCATGACCCGCAGCCTCAAGGTCATGAAGGCGCTGCGACTCCGTTGATCCTCCGACTCCGCTAAGGGGCAGCACCGTGTCTGAGTCGTACGACTACGACGTCATCGTCATCGGATCGGGCTTCGGGGGGTCGGTCTCGGCACTGCGCCTCACCGAGAAGGGCTACCGCGTCGGCGTCCTGGAGGCAGGGCGCCGCTTCACCCGCGAGAGCCTGCCCAAGAACAGCTGGGACCTGCGCAACTACCTGTGGGCCCCGGCCCTCGGGCTGTACGGGATCCAGCGCATCCACCTGCTCGGCAACGTGATGGTGCTCGCGGGCGCCGGCGTGGGCGGCGGCTCGCTCAACTACGCCAACACCCTCTACGTGCCGCCCACGCCCTTCTTCGAGGACCGGCAGTGGTCGTCCATCACGGACTGGCGCGACGAACTCGCCCCGTACTACGACCAGGCCAAGCGGATGCTGGGCGTGCGCCTGAACCCGACGATGACCCCCTCCGACGTCCACCTCAAGGCGGCCGCCGAGAAGATGGGCGTCGGGGACTCCTTCCACATGGCGCCGGTCGGCGTCTTCTTCGGAGACGGAGACGACGCCGAAGGACAGCCGAAGGTCCGCCCCGGGGACGAGGTCGCCGACCCGTACTTCGGCGGCGTCGGCCCCGCCCGCAAGGCCTGCACCGAATGCGGCGAGTGCATGACCGGCTGCCGGCACGGCGCGAAGAACACCCTGAACGAGAACTACCTGCACCTCGCCGAACGCGCCGGCGCCGTCATCCACCCCATGACGACGGTCACCGCGCTCTCCGACCACCCCGACGGCGGCTACCGCGTCCGCACCGTCCCCACCGACGGGCGGCGCAAGGGCAAGCCGAAGGTCCTGCGCGCCCGCTACGTCGTCGTCGCGGCGGGCACCTACGGCACGCAGACCCTGCTGCACACGATGAAGGACCGCGGGGAGCTGCCGCGCCTCTCGGAGCGGCTCGGCGACCTGACCCGGACCAACTCCGAGGGCCTGGTCGGCGCGCAGACCGACGACCGCCGCTACCGCAGGCGCCACGGCAAAGAGGGGCGGGCCGACTTCACCCGCGGCGTGGCGATCACCTCCTCCGTGCACCCCAACGCCGACACGCACATCGAGCCCGTCCGCTACGGCAAGGGCTCCAACGCCATGGGGTTCATGACGGTCCTCCAGGTCCCCTACGGCCCGCACCGGGTCCGCGCCTGGTTCGCCCGCACAGCCAAGCACCCCGTGCAGCTGCTGCGCTCCCTCTCCAACCGGCGCTGGTCGGAGCGGACCATCATCGGCCTGGTCATGCAGTCGCTGGACAACTCCCTGACGACCTACCGCAAGCCCGGCGGCATCGGGAAGGGCCTGCTCACCGCCCGCCAGGGCCACGGCGCCCCGAACCCGGTGCAGATAGCGGAGGCCACGCAGGCCGCGACCCTGCTCGCCGAGGAGATCAACGGCTTCCCGGGCAGCAACATCGGCGAGCTGATGGGGACCCCGCTGACCGCGCACTTCCTCGGCGGCTGCCCGATCGGCGCCTCCCCCGAGGAGGGCGTGGTGGACCCGTACCACCGGCTCTACGGGCACCCGGGCATCTCCGTGGTGGACGGCGCGGCCGTCTCCGCGAACCTCGGGGTCAACCCGTCGCTGACGATCACGGCGCAGGCGGAGCGGGCGATGTCGTACTGGCCGAACAACGGCGAGCGGGACCCGCGCCCCGAACAGGGCGCGGCCTACGTACGCCTCGCCGCGGTGGAACCGGTCCGCCCGGCGGTCCCGAAGGAGGCCTTCGGGGCGTTGCGGCTGCCGTTCCTCGCGATCCCGGAAGTGCCGCCGAAGCGGGACAACTGAGACGGACCTCCGGGACGGGCCGTCCGAGAATGGCCGGGTCGGTACCGCGCTCCCCCTCCGAGCGCGGTACCGACCGCGGTACATGAGTGACAGGTGGTCAGCGCGGATGGTTGTACCGGAATCCGTCATGCCGGGCTGTGGCGTCCGTCACGTGGCGAAGCGCGCAACTGCGGGCCCGGTCCGGCAGTCAAGTGGGGCATGAGAAAGCGCATCTCCCTGCTGGCGGCGTGCGGTCTGGTGGCCGTGGGTCTGGCCGCCACCCCCGCGAACGCCGCGGATCCCGTCTTCAGGCTCACCAGCCCGGCGGAGATCGGCCTGCGCCCACACCCCGGGCAGAGCGGCAAGCCGCAGAAGACCACCGTCGAGTTCCGCGTCGAGAACAACACCGGGAAGGTCTTCGACCGGCCGAGCACCTTCACGATCGACCTGAGCACGCTCAAGGGCGTCGCCGACGCCGTGATCGCCCCGGACCAGGCCAACGACTGCAAGATCGTCGCCGCGGCGGTGACCTGCAAGGACTGGGCGATCTGGACGCACGGCAGCAACGTCGTCACCCTGGACCTCACCGCCGCCAAGGACAGTGAGGTCGGCAAGGTCGTCGACCTGACGATGACCGGCACGGCCGAGGGCGCGACCTTCAAGCCGACCACCACCAAGGTCAAGGTCGGCGGCCCCGACCTGGTCATGGAGAAGACCCCCCTCAAGGCGAAGCTGACCCCGGGCGAGACCCAGCCGCTGCCGATCGTCTTCGGCAACGAGGGCACCGAGTCCGTCAACGGCGTCGCACTCGAAATCAGGACCACCCACGGCATCGGGCTGGTCGAGCGGTACGACAACTGCTCGTACAGCGAGCTCGACAGCACGGACCAGCCGTGGAACGTGGGCTGGTCCACCGCGGTCTGCATCCTCGAAGGCGAGTACGAGCCGGGCACCGTCTACGAGGTGAAGGGCGAGGCGCTGACCCTCAAGGCGGCCCCGCACGCCTTCATCGACGGGATGACCTACGCGGTCCACGCGGCCGGCGACCAGCCGAAGACCACGGAGAAGCTGGTCAAGCCCGCCACGGGCAAGAAGCTGGCCGTCGCGGAGCGGGCACCCAAGTCCGCCGGGCTGCGGTCCGCGGAGATCGACCCCTGGAACAACCAGCAGGAATTCGACTTCCAGACGAAGAACACCGCCGACTTCGTGGCGGGCGCCGTGTCCCTCAAGGGCAAGGCGGGCGAGACGGTGAAGACCTCCTTCGGCTTCGAGAACAAGGGCCCCGCGTGGGTCGCCTACCTGCGCTCGGGTGAGGACGTCGCCCTCACGGACATCGTGATCCCGCAGGGCGCGAAGGTCACGAAGGCTCCGGAGCAGTGCCGGGGCGTCAACGCCGACGGCGGCCACCGCGAGGAGACCCTGGGCGCCCCGCGCTACTTCTGCTCGACGACCCACGTCGTGGGCGAGAAGCAGAAGTTCGCCTACCCGTTCGAGCTGAAGATCGAGAAGGTAGTGGCCGACGCCACCGGCTCCGTCTCGGTCGGCCAGTGGGCTCCCGGGGGCAGCAAGCCGCAGGACTTCGACCCGAACCATGCCAACAACAAGGCCGCCTTCGTGATCAACGGCAAGGACTCCGGCGGCACGCAGACCCCGGGCCCGACCACCACCGGCAGCCCGACGCCGACGGCCCCCGCGACCACGACGGCCACGCCGAGCACGACCACGGGCGCTCGGCCGAACGGCGGCCTCGCCGACACCGGCAGCAACGCCGGCCCGCTCCTGATCGGCGGCGCGGTGCTCGTGCTGTCCGGTGGCGTGCTGTTCCTGACGTTCCGCCGCCGGCCCGCCGGGCGCGCGTGACGACGTGACGTCGTAGGCAGACACAAGAACGGCCGGTCCGGGGCGTCCCCCGGGCCGGCCGTCTTTTCTGGGGTGACCGGGCTGCTGTCCCCTGCCGTCCGGTCACGCGAAGGAGCGAGGTCCCACGACGCGCGCTCCACCGAGCACCCGTCTCATCGCTCCAGCGGAGCCACGCGTGGTGTTGCGGTCCCGCACCTGGCTGGCACGGACAACCTCACCAACGAAGTGCCCCGGCGGCCGTCACGGTCCGGACGAGTGACGAACAGGCGTCAGGCGTCTGGCGTCAGGCGTCACACGCGGCCCCGGCACAGTTCCAGCAGGGTCATGGCCAGGGCCGTGCCGGGCTTTCCGAGGGCATCGCTCCAATGCGACAGCACCTCCATCTCGCGCGACAGGTGCACCCGCCGCCCGCCGGAGGTGATCCGGGCCTCCTGGATCACCGTCGAGACCGCCATCCGCTCCTGGATCAGCCCGATGATCCGGTCGTCGATGGCGTCGATGCGGGTACGGGAGTCGGCGATCAGCTGCTCGGGGGTGGTGGTGATCGTGGTCATGGTCTTCTCTCCTGTCGGGTGGGGCCCTCGGGACCGGAGAAGCGCAGAGCGCCCCGGTCCTGTCGGACCGGGGCGCTCTGGGAAGTCAGCGGCTCAAGCGAGCATCACGATGACCCATGGCGACCGGACCGGCCGGTGCCATAGGTAAAGAGGAAGCTCAGCTGCTTGCGCATGAACGGGATTATTGCCTCCCGTCCCGCTCCGGGCCAAGCAGGTTCGGATGGTGAGACGAATGGGGACCCACGTCCCCCGTTAGAATCGACAAAACAACCACCTCTTCCGCCGGAAGGCCGCCCCGTGCCAGAAGCACCCTCCGCCGCCCACGACAGCGCCCCGGACACGGTTCTCGTCGTCGACTTCGGCGCCCAGTACGCCCAGCTCATCGCCCGCCGCGTCCGCGAGGCACGGGTCTACAGCGAGATCGTGCCGAGCTCGATGCCCGTTGACGAGATGCTGGCCAAGAACCCCAAGGCGATCATCCTCTCCGGCGGCCCGTCCTCCGTGTACGAAGAGGGTGCCCCGCAGCTCGACCGCTCGCTGTTCGAGGCCGGGGTCCCCGTCTTCGGCATGTGCTACGGCTTCCAGCTGATGGCGACCACCCTCGGCGGGCAGGTCGACAACACCGGTGCCCGCGAGTACGGCCGCACCCCGCTGGCCGTCTCCAAGGCCGGCTCCACCCTGTTCGAGGGCACCCCCGAGAACCAGTCGGTGTGGATGTCCCACGGCGACGCCTGCTCCGCCGCCCCCGAGGGCTTCACCGTCACCGCGTCGACGAACGTCGTCCCGGTCGCGGCCTTCGAGAACGACGAGAAGAAGCTGTACGGCGTGCAGTACCACCCCGAGGTGATGCACTCCACGCACGGCCAGCAGGTCCTGGAGCACTTCCTCTACCGCGGCGCCGGCCTGGAGCCCACCTGGACCACCGGCAACATCGTCGAGGAGCAGGTCGCGGCCATCCGCGAGCAGGTCGGCGACAAGCGCGCCATCTGCGGCCTCTCCGGCGGCGTGGACTCCGCGGTCGCCGCGGCCCTCGTGCAGAAGGCCATCGGCTCGCAGCTGACCTGCGTCTACGTCGACCACGGCCTGATGCGCAAGGGCGAGACCGAGCAGGTCGAGAAGGACTTCGTCGCCGCCACCGGCGTGCAGCTGAAGGTCGTCGACGCGCAGGAACGCTTCCTGAACGCGCTCGCCGGCGTCTCCGACCCGGAGACCAAGCGGAAGATCATCGGCCGCGAGTTCATCCGCGTCTTCGAGCAGGCCCAGCTGGAGATCCTCCAGGAGGAAGGCCCCGCGGTCGCGTTCCTCGTACAGGGCACCCTGTACCCGGACGTCGTCGAGTCCGGCGGTGGCACCGGCACCGCGAACATCAAGTCCCACCACAACGTGGGCGGCCTCCCCGACGACATCGAGTTCGAGCTCGTCGAGCCGCTGCGCCAGCTGTTCAAGGACGAGGTCCGGATGGTCGGCCAGGAGCTCGGCCTGCCGGAGGAGATCGTCCAGCGCCAGCCCTTCCCGGGCCCCGGCCTCGGCATCCGCATCGTCGGCGAGGTCACCAAGGAGCGCCTGGACCTGCTCCGCGAGGCCGACGCCATCGCCCGCCACGAGCTCACCGCCGCCGGTCTCGACCGCGAGATCTGGCAGTGCCCGGTCGTGCTGCTGGCCGACGTCCGCAGCGTCGGCGTGCAGGGCGACGGCCGTACCTACGGCCACCCGATCGTGCTGCGCCCAGTCTCCTCCGAGGACGCGATGACCGCGGACTGGACGCGCATGCCGTACGAGGTGCTCGCCCGGATCTCCACCCGCATCACCAACGAGGTGCCGGAGGTCAACCGCGTGGTCCTCGACTGCACGAGCAAGCCCCCGGGCACCATCGAGTGGGAGTAGTCCCCACCCGGACGCGTACGAGGCCGCCGCTCCCTCCGGAGCGGCGGCCTCGCCGTTTCTCTGGCCACTTGGCGGGCGCGCCGGTACCTTGCGCCGCGAACCGAAGGAGGGGCCATGCCCGATCAGCCCGTACCCGTGCCCGTGGAGCGGCTCGGCTTCGAGATGCCGCCCGTGCACGACACCGTCGAGTCGGCCCGCGCCCACCGCAAGCAGCGGCTGGCGGAGGCGCTGCGGCTGCTGGCGCGGCTCGGGTACGAGGACGGGGTGGGCGGGCAGATCACCGCGCGGGACCCCGCGTTCGAGGACTGCTACTGGGTGAACCCCTTCGGGCGGGCCTTCGCCACCCTCACCGTCGACGACCTGCTGCTGGTCGACGGGGACGGGCGGGTCCTCCAGGGCGGGCGCCGGGTCAACGAGCTGGCCTTCGCCGTGCACGCCGCCGTCCACCGGGCGCGCCCCGGCGCGGTGGCGGTCGTGCGCGCGCAGGCCCCGTACGGCAGGGCGCTCGCGGCGCTGGGCGAACTGCTGGCCCCGATCACCCAGGAGGCCTGTGCCTTCTACGAGGACCACGCGCTGCTGGACGAGTTCACCGGGGCGGACGATCCCGGCCGGATCGCGCACGCGCTGGGCCCGTACAAGGCGCTGGTCCTGCGCAACCGCGGGCTGCTGACGGTCGGGGACTCGGTGGACGCGGCGGCCTGGTGGTTCATCGCGGCGGAGCGGGCGGCGCAGGTGCAGCTGATCGCCCGCGCGGCCGGGAAACCGGTGGCCGTCGACCACCGCGCGGCGGTCGCCACGCGGGAGCGGTTCGGGTCCGATCTGGCCGCGTGGGTGAGCTACCAACCCCTCCGCGAAGAGGTGGCGTCAACATCATGAACGGTTAATCACCTGCTCTGACATCGTGCGCAATCCGGAGCACTGCCGCAGTGGTGCACAATTCGCTGGCATTGCACCGTAGTTCAGAGAGGCGGCACGCACGTGGCTGTCCAAGAGATGTCCCGGGGTACTCATACGGCCGCCTGCGGCTGCGAGGAGTGCGCCCGGGAGGGGCACCGGCGCGCGGTCGCCGCGTTCCTGGAGAAGCGCGACGAGTTCGCCTCCGGGCAGGGGGTGCCGGCCGCCGTCGCGCACTCCCTCGGCGCCTCCCGCCAGTGGGTCTCCGACGAGCTGACCCTGTCGGCCCGCACGGTCGCCGACCGGGGCCGGGAGGCCGGGAACTCCTGGCTGTACCTGTTCTCCCGGCGGGCCGTCCTCGCCGTGTGGATCGCCGCCGGGGTCCTGCTGCTGGTCCAGGTCGGCACCGCACTCGGCACCGGCTGGTCCACCGCGCGCACCGCCGGTCTGCTGGCCGCCCTGGTGCTGGCCGGGCTGCTCACGGTCGCGGCACGCGCCCAGTCGGTGCGCGGCGGGCTGCTGGCACCGCTGGTCGGAGAGGACAACCGGCTGTCCACCTCGAAGGCGGCGGCGAGCGCCTGGGTCGTGCTGACGGCCTTCGCGACGCTGCTTCCCGCGCTGCGGCTGGCGGCCTCCTCGCCGGGCCCCGAGCGCCAGGCCCTGTACGCGGGTCTCGCGCTGGACCGGGCGCTGCCGCTGCTGGCCGTGGTCTCGCTGACCTCGGGCGTGGCGGTGCTGGTGCGCCGGGTGGTGTCCGTACGGATCATGGGGCAGCGGCTCCAGAAGCTGCCCGCCGACCGGCCGCGCGGGGTGGACCTGCTGACGGACGACGCGGGGCGCGGCAGTTTCCCGGACGCGCAGTACGTGCTGGTCTCCACGGTGGTGCTGGCCTACGCGGCGGTGTCGCTGGCCCGTTTCCCCGAGCGGCTCCCGCAGCTGCCGTGGGCGCTGGCCCTGCTGGTGGCGCTGTCGGCCGCGGTGTACCTGGCGGCGAAGTACGCGGAGGGCAGCCGCCCGCTCGTACTGTCGGTGGTCCGCAGACGGGAGCCCGGGGACCTGGACGCCGCCGTCCGCCCCGGGGACGACATCGAGATCCGGGGCGTGGGCTTCGTACCGCCCGGGGCGCAGACGCCGGAGATGCTGGCCCGGCTGGTGGTGCGGATCGGGACGGTCCACGTGCACGTGCCGCTGGTCCCGGTGGCGGGCGGGTTCACCAACCCCTCCGACGCGGTGCTCACGGTGCCGGTTCCGGCGGAAGTGGAGCCCGGACGGATCGAGATCCAGGTGGTCACGGCCGCCGGGGTGGAATCCAACCGATGCAGCATCGACGTTGCCGAGTGATCGGGGTACACATGACGCGTGACCCTAACCCGAACTGACGTCCCGTCCGAGACGGAAGGGCTGCGCGCCCTGGCCGCCCGCCTCGCCCTGCTGCCCCTGAGGATCTTCCTCGGCGTGACCTTCGTCTACGCGGGGCTGGACAAGCTGACCGACTCGGCCTTCCTGTCCGCCACCGGCTCCGGCTCCATCGGCGAGATCATGAGCGGGGTGCGCGACACCTCCGCGATCCCGGCCCTGGTGGACCTGTCCCTGAAGGCCCCCGTCGGTTTCGCCGTGGCCATCGCCATCGGCGAGCTGCTGGTCGGCCTCGGCGTGCTGGCCGGCCTGCTGACGCGGCTCGCGGCCGTCGGCGGAGCGCTGATCTCGCTCAGCCTGTGGCTCACCGTCTCGTGGGCGGTGACCCCGTACTACTACGGCAACGACCTGATCTACATGATGGCCTGGACCCCGCTGATCCTCGCCGGGGCGCCCTATCTGTCGCTGGACTCGGTGATCCGGTCGCGGCGGTCCCTGCGCACGGCGTAGGTCACCATCCCCACCAGGGCGGCGAGGCAGAGCCCGCCCAGGGCCATGGGGATGACCAGGAACCACGGGACGTCGGCCTCGCCCGCCGCGTCGAGCAGGTACACCACCCCGGCGGTGAGCAGCACGATCCCCGCGAGGAACCGTCCCGGCTGGAACTCATGACGCGGCACGGGCCACCTCCACCTGTCCCACACCCGCGTTCAGGTGCAGCTCGATCGTCCCGCCGGCCTCGGTGCCGGCGGCGGGCGGCAGCGTCGCCGCCTGCGTTTCGCCGCCGCTCTTGATGCGTACGTCCTGGCTGGTCTCCCCGGGCATGTGGATGTCGCCCAGCTTGACCGAGACATCGGCCTGCGCCGTGACCTCCCGGGGCACGATCACCTTGAGCCGCCCCGCGTCGATGGAGGCGCGGACGGAAACGGTGGCGCCCTTCGGGACGTCCAGCCGGCTCAGGTCCAACGTGGCGAGCCCGGTGCCCGCCTCGTACACGGGCCGTACGTCGGCCACCGCGGCCGGCCGCCACTCGACCCGCTTCCAGTCGGTGCCGATCTCGCGCGGCAGCGCCGAGGCCACCGCCAGCAGCCCCGCGGTGAGCAGCGCCAGCAGGATCGTGCCGAATCCGGTGCGGCCCTTGACCGAGCTGACCGCGAGGCCCAACCCGAAGACGGCCAGCGCCGCGGCGAGCCCGATCTGCAGGGCGTGGCCGAGGGTGCTGCCCTCCCACACGGCGGCGGTCCCGATGATCCCGGCCAGCACGGCCAGGAGGAAGACCCGACCGCCGATCCCGCCGCGCGGGCGGGCCGGTGCGTGGGCCGGGTCCGCGGGCGCCCGCGGAGTCGGGGTGCGCGGCGTCGCGTCCTCGGTGTCCGCGGGCCCCCACAGGTACCCGGTGGACCCGACGGGGCCGGTCGTGCCGTCCTTGACCAGCGGGTCCCGCCACCAGGACGGGCCGCCGGGGGCGGGCGGCGCCTTCGTCTCCGGCGGGGCCGGCGAGTGCGCGGTGGGAGCCTCGGCCTCGGGGGTCTGGCTCTGCCGGCGCCGCCGCGACCAGTGCGAGGCCCCGCCCAGCGCCAGGATGACCAGCACCGAGAAGACCGCCAGCCCGCCGTTGTCCAGCATCGACAGGAACAGCGCGCAGCCCACCAGGGCCGCGAACACCGCCGCCAGCGTGGCACCCTCGACCCGGCCCGTCAGCAGCCGCTTCGCCTCGCTGTCCTCCTCGCCCTCCTGCGGGAGCAGCAGCCACGCGAAGCCGTAGAAGATCAGGCCGACGCCGCCGGTGACGGTGAGGACGCCGAGGACGATGCGGAAGACCACCGGGTCGATGTCGAAGTACCGGCCGAGGCCCCCGCACACGCCCGCCACGACCTTGTCGCGCTTGCTGCGGCGAAGGGGCGGCCGGGCATCGGGAGGCTGCGTGGCTCCTGGGTCCACCGGCGGGGCGTCGTGTACTTCGGTCATGGGTCCATGGTGACGGGCCGCGGCGGCCCCGGGCATCCGGCCCAACCCTGGCGCAACCCTGATATCCCCCCGGCCGGAATGGGGGGATGCCCTGATGTCGGGCCACCCGCGCGCGTGTGACCCTTGGAAACATGCCCGTAGCAGCCGCTCCCCATCACGTGCCCGACACCGACGAGGCGCCGCCGCGCAAGCTCTACCGCAGCGCGGACGGCCGGATGCTCGGCGGGGTCGCACGTGGTCTCGCCGGCCACCTCGGCCTGCCCGTGATCTGGGTCCGGCTCGCCTTCCTCGGCCTGTTCATGTTCGGGGACGGCCTCGGAGTGCTGCTCTACGGCGCGTTCTGGGTCTTCGTACCGCTCGGCATCGGCGGCCGCACCGAGAACCGCTCCTTCTTCGAGACCCTCGCCGACGGCAGCCGCCACCTGCGCAGACCCGACAAGGGGCAGGTCCTCGCGCTGATCGCGCTGTTCGTCGGCGTGTGGATCTTCATCGCCAAGCTCCAGATAGGCGGCTCCTCCGGCCGCTACGTATGGCCGACGCTGCTCGTCGGCGCGGGCGTGGTCCTCGTATGGCGGCAGGCCGACAACGCCCGCCGCGCCCACTGGGGCGCCGCCGACGGCCGCCGCGGCCGGCTGTTCCAGGTCGCCCGGGCGCTCGCCGGGGTCGCCCTCGTCTGCGTGGGCCTGACCGTCTTCATCGTCGTACGGGGCTCCGCCGCGCAGCTCGGCAACGTACTCACCGCCACCCTCGCCGTCCTCGTCGGCGTCGCCCTGCTCGCCGGGCCCTGGCTGATCCGGATGACCCAGGACCTTTCCGAGGAGCGCCTGATGCGCATCCGCGCCCAGGAGCGCGCCGAGGTCGCGGCCCACGTCCACGACTCCGTCCTGCACACCCTCACCCTGATCCAGCGCAACGCCGAGGACGTGGGAGAAGTACGCCGCCTCGCGCGGGCGCAGGAGCGGGAGCTGCGGAACTGGCTGTACAAGCCCGAGGGCACCGGCAAGGACGAGGCCGAGGAACCCGCCACCCTCGCGGACGCCGTGAAGAAGGCCGCCGCCGAGGTCGAGGACCACCACGGGGTGCCCATCGAGGTCGTCGTCGTCGGCGACTGCCCCCTCGACGAGAGGCTGGCGGCACAGATCCAGGCCGCGCGCGAGGCGATGGTCAACGCCGCCAAGTACGGTGGCGAAGGCGGGCCGGTACAGGTGTACGCCGAGGTGGAGGAAGAGAAGGTGTTCGTGTCCGTACGGGACCGGGGACCGGGCTTCGACATCGACGCGGTACCGGACGACCGCATGGGCGTACGAGAATCGATCCTCGGCCGGATGCAGCGCAACGGCGGGACCGCACGACTGCGGTCCGCGCCCGACGGCGGCACGGAAGTCGAGCTGGAGATGGAGAGGGCGGCGAAAGCGGCATGACCGAGGACAGCGCTGAGAAGGAGACCCGCAGGGTCCGGGTCGTGCTCGTCGACGACCACAGGATGTTCCGCGCGGGCGTACAGGCCGAGATCGGCGAGACCGACCGGACCGGGGTCGAGGTCGTCGGCGAGGCGGCCGACGTCGACCAGGCCGTCACCGTCATCACCGCCACCCGCCCCGAGGTGGTCCTGCTCGACGTGCACCTGCCCGGCGGCGGCGGGGTGGAGGTGCTGCGGCGCTGCGCTCCGCTGATGGCGGCGGCCGAGAACCCGGTCAGATTCCTCGCGCTGTCGGTGTCCGACGCGGCCGAGGACGTCATCGGGGTCATCCGGGGCGGCGCCCGCGGATACGTCACCAAGACCATCACCGGCACCGAGCTGGTGAACTCGGTCTTCCGGGTGCAGGACGGGGACGCGGTGTTCTCGCCGCGGCTGGCCGGCTTCGTGCTCGACGCCTTCGCCTCGACGGACGCCCCGCCGGTCGACGAGGACCTGGACCGCCTCACGCAGCGCGAACGCGAGGTGCTGCGGCTGATCGCGCGCGGGTACGCGTACAAGGAGATCGCCAAGCAGCTCTTCATCTCGGTGAAGACGGTCGAATCGCACGTCTCGGCGGTGCTCAGGAAGCTCCAGCTCTCCAACCGCCACGAACTGACCCGCTGGGCGACGGCGCGCCGGCTGGTCTGACGCGCGGCGTGCTCCTGGTGTGCTCCCGGTGTGATCCCGGTGTGATCCACACCGCAGGTCGAACGGGCAACCGGCTCGCCTCACGCCGCACTCTTGGGTGGCGTGATGAGCCTGACGGGGACACCCTTCTTCGTGACGGCGATCGCGCTCACCGCGATCGCCGTCATCCTGCCGCTGGCCTTGTGGAGCAAGGTGCGCGGCCCCGCCGCCGTACGGGTGGGCACCCGCGCGCTGATGGTGGTGTTCGCGCAGGTCACCGCCGTCGCCGTGGTGTTCGTCGCCGTCAACCGGGCCGAGCACTTCTACGCCTCCTGGGGTGACCTCTTCGGCACCGGGAAGTACGTCACCGCCGCCCCCGACCTCGGCCCGGACGGGCTCGGCGGGAAGAAGGCCGACGAGGTCGAGAAGGCGCCGAAGGTGATCCAGGAGTTCCATCCGGTCGACGGCCTCGGCGGGCGGGTCAAGAAGACCGAACTCGACGGCAAGATATCCGGGGTCAAGGGCGACGTCATGGTGTGGCTGCCGCCCCAGTACGACGACCCGGCCTACAAGGACAAGAAGTTCCCGGTCGTCGAGCTGATCCCGGGCATCCCGGGGACCGGCAAGTCCTGGTTCCAGGGGCTCAAGGCGCACGAGGTGCTCGAACCCCTGATGAAGAGCGGCAAGGTGAAGCCGTTCATCCTCGTCTCGCCCCGCGCCATGCTGCTCGGCAACGGCGACACCGGCTGCGCCAACATCCCCGGCAAGGTCAACGCCGACAGCTGGTTCAGCGTCGACGTCCGCAAGATGGTCGTCGACAACTTCCGGGCCTCGGAGGACTCCCGCACCTGGGGCGTGGCCGGCTACTCGGCGGGCGCGTACTGCGCCGCGAAGCTGGCGATCGCCCACCCCGACCGCTATGCCGCGGCCGTCTCCCTCTCCGGCTACAACGACCCCGGCCAGGAGCCCTCCTCGCTGGTCGCGCAGGACCCGGAGCTGCGCCGCACGCACAACCTGAAGGCAGTACTGCAGGCCGCGCCCACGCCCCCGGCGGTCTCCCTGTGGATGTCGGGCGCCGAACACGACGGCTACCTGTCCGGCACGGACCTCAAGGCCCTGGCGAAGGACCCGACCACGGTGCACGCGGAGAAGGTGGTCGGCGGCCACAACCTCGAAGCCTGGTCCAAGCAGTTGCCGCAGACCTTCGGCTGGCTGAGCGGCGTGGTCAAGGCGCCCTGACCGGTTTCCGCGAGGGCTACGCGGGGCGGGAGGCGCCCGCCCAGGGCATCGAGTCGATCGGGGCGACGCGGACCGTGGACCCGGGGCGCGGGGCGTGGATCATCTGGCCGTTGCCGATGTAGAGCCCGACATGGGTCACCCCGGAGTAGAAGAACACCAGGTCACCGGGGGCAAGTTGGTCGCGGGAGACGCGCTGCCCGGCGTTGATCTGGGTGTAGGTGGTGCGGGGCAGGGACACCCCCGCCGAGCGCCAGGCCGCCTGGGTCAGGCCCGAGCAGTCGAAGGAGCCGGGGCCCGTCGCGCCCCACACGTACGGCTTCCCGATCGCCCCGTGCGCGAAGGCCACCGCGCGGGCCGCACGGGAGCCGTCGGACGGCGGCGGGGGCGGCGCCGGGGTCGTGGAGCGCGGCCTCGCGGGGGAGCTCCCGGCCGACTGGGCCTCGTACGCGGCACGCTGCTCGGCGGTGAGCCTGGCGAGCAGGCGCTTGGCGGCGTCGAGCTTGCCCTCGATCGCCGCCTTGTGCTCGGCGAGTTCGTCCTGCCGGGCGCGGAGGTCGGCGAGCCGGCCGGCGGCCTGCTCCCGCAGCTCGCCGACCTCGTCGAGGCGGCGGCGCACGGTGTTGATCCCGGCGGCGTTGCGGTCCTGGGCGCGGGTGATGAAGGCGGCCTGGGTCAGGTACTCCTGCGGGTCGGCCGCCAGTGCGAGTTGTACGGCGGTGCCGAGCGAGCCGCTGCGGTACTGGCCGGCGGCGAGCGAACCGAGCGCGCTGCGGGCGGTGTTGAGCTGGTCGGTCTTGCGAGCGGTCTCCTCGCGCAGGACGGTCAGCTCGCGCTCGGCCTCGTCGGCCTTCTCCTTCGCCCCGTTGTACCGCTCGGTCGCCGCCTCGGCCTCCTCGTAGAGCCGGTCCACCTCCGACTTGATCTGGGAGGGCGTGGGCTGGGGGTCGGCCTGGGAGGTGCCTTCGAAGGCGGTGGCGGTGGCAGCGCCCGCGAGCGCGAGGGTGGCGGCGGTCGTCCGTACCGTGCCGCCGGAGAGCGGGCGCTGCCTGGGCTTTCGATGACTGGCCACGAGGGCCTCACGTCCTTCCCCTGTCGGCTGGGTCTTGGGGGAGGACGCTAAACCTGAAAGTAACGGGCGGATGACGAGATGACCTGAACTGACCGGATGTGGCGGATCGTTTCCCGTCAGTGCCAGAGAACGGCGATAAAGATGTTGATCACGGTCAGCCCGCCGACCGCGCCGAACACCGCCTTGTCCACCCGCTCCTCGTCGCGCTTGACGTAGACGAGGGCGAGGATCACGAAGAGGACCGCGAGCTTCACGCCGATCTTGACGTGGTTGAGGGAGTTGCCGTCCATCTCGCGGAAGCCGACCAGGAGCACGCCGGTGACGAGCATCGTGAGCGCGCCGTGCAGCATCGCCGGCACGAAGCGGGCGGTGCCCGCGCCCATCGCCTTCATCTGGGTGAGGAAGCCGCCGAGGAGCGAGGCGATGCCGATGATGTGGAGGCCGACGAAGACGTTGATGAGGACAGTCATGGCGTCGAGCGTACGGGGTGGCCATCAGCGGATTTCGGTCAGGCGGGCGAATGCGACGACGTTGCCGTCGTGGCTCGGCTTCGCCCTTGGGCACGCGGCGGGGGGCCGGTTCAGCCGAGGAATTTCGTCAACTCGGTGACGACGGCCTCCGGCTGCTCCTCCGGGAGGTAGTGGCCGCTGTCGTCGACGCGCACGACGCGCGTGTCGGTGCCGAGCGCGGGGAGCGCCTCGACGAGCGATTCGTAGTTGCTGTACGCGCCGCCGAGCGCGAGCAGCGGGGTGGCCACCGGGGCGTAGGTCGCGAGGTCGGCGATGTCCTGACCGAAGGCGCGGTAGCAGGCGTTGCCGGCCCGGATCGCGTCCGGAGAGTCGTACGCGCGGGCGTACACGGCACGGGAGTGGGCGCCGATGGTGGCCGGGTCCGTGGCCGCCTGCCCGAACAGCCAGTCCAGCAGGAGGTGGTAGCGGCCCGCGAGGAGCTGCTCGGGGAGGCCCTGCACCTGGTTGAAGGCGAACCACCACAGGTGGAAGATGCCGTCCCGGGGGAGCAGGGGCATCCCGTTCCAGGACTCCTCGGGGTGCGAGACGTCCAGGAGGGCGACCCGGCCCGTGGCCTCGGGGTGGTTGGCGGCGAAGGCGTAGGCGACCATCGCGCCGATGTCGTGGCCCGCGATGTGGGCCCGCTCCAGGCCGAGGTGGGTGAGCAGGGCGCGGATGTCGGCGGCCATCGTCTTCTTGTCGTAGCCGCCCTCCGGCTTGGCGGAGCCGCCCATGCCGCGCAGGTCGACCGCGATCACCCGGTACCGACGGGCGAGGGCGGGCATCACCTTGTGGAACTGCCACCAGGTCTGCGGCCAGCCGCCGAGCAGGAGCAGGGGTTCGCCGCTGCCGCCTTCCACATAGTGCAGGCGGGTGCCGTTGACCTCGGCGTGCCGGCTGGTGAAGCCGCCTTCGAGGGAGGCGGCGAGGGAGGCGTCGTCGAGCGGGGCGTCGAGCCGGGTTTCGGGCATGGGGTGTCCTCACGTGGATGCGGCCGATCGACCGTACGAAGATCTCGTACGGTCGATCGGAACTGTACGAGATCTTCGAACAGTCTGGCAATGTCCGTACGGGATCTGCGTACAGTTGGTGCATGGCTGCCGCTGCTGAGCTGACCCACCCCGCCACCGACCGCATCCAGCTGGTCGAGGTCCTGGCGGCGCTCGGGCATCCCGTCCGGCTGGAGATCGTCCGCAAGCTCGCCTCCGGCGAGGAGGCGTTCTGCGGCGAGGTGGTGCCCGACCTGCCCCGGTCGAGCGTCACGCACCACCTCAAGACGCTCCGCGAGAGCGGCGTGATCTGCCAGCGGCCCCGCGGTCGCAAGCTCTACCTCGCCCTGCGCCGCGAAGACCTGGACCAGTGCTTTCCCGGGCTGCTGGAACTCGTGCTCGGCTGTCACTCCCGCCCCCTAGACTCGGAATGCGATGAGCAGCCTCTTTGACGACAGCTTCCTGGCCGACCTCACCCCCTCCGACGAGGTCCCGCCGCCACCCGAGGACCACGCCGCCCCCGAGCCGGGCGCCGACGATCTCTTCGGGGGCCAGTTCGACGTGCCCATGACCGGGGACGCGTACTACCGCAACGGCGCGCCCAAGCCCGTCATCGACCCGGCGACGCTCCTGGACGGGCTGAACGAGCAGCAGCGCGCGGCCGTGGTCCACGCCGGCTCCCCGCTGCTCATCGTGGCCGGCGCCGGCTCCGGCAAGACCCGCGTGCTGACGCACCGCATCGGCCACCTGCTGTCCGCGCGGAACGTCCACCCCGGCCAGATCCTGGCGATCACCTTCACCAACAAGGCCGCCGGCGAGATGAAGGAACGCGTCGAGGGCCTGGTCGGCCCGCGCGCCAACGCCATGTGGGTCTCCACCTTCCACAGCGCGTGCGTCCGCATCCTGCGCCGCGAGTCCAAGCGGCTCGGCTTCACCTCGTCGTTCTCGATCTACGACGCCGCCGACTCGAAGCGCCTGATGGCGCTCGTCTGCCGCGACCTGGACCTGGACCCGAAGAAGTTCCCGCCGAAGTCCTTCAACGCCAAGATCTCGAACCTCAAGAACGAGCTCATCGACGAGGACGCCTTCGCGGGCCAGGCCGCCGACGGCTTCGAGAAGACCCTCGCCCAGGCGTACGCGATGTACCAGGGGCGGCTGCGCGAGGCCAACGCCCTCGACTTCGACGACATCATCATGACCACGGTCCACCTGCTCCAGGCGTTCCCGGACGTCGCCGAGCACTACCGGCGCCGCTTCCGCCACGTCCTCGTCGACGAGTACCAGGACACCAACCACGCCCAGTACACGCTCGTGCGCGAGCTGGTCGGCACCGGCTACCCGGACCTGCCCCCGGCCGAGCTGTGCGTCGTGGGTGACGCCGACCAGTCGATCTACGCCTTCCGCGGCGCGACCATCCGCAACATCCTCCAGTTCGAGGAGGACTACAAGGACGCGACGACGATCCTGCTCGAGCAGAACTACCGCTCCACGCAGACGATCCTCTCCGCCGCCAACGCGGTCATCGAGCGCAACGAGAACCGCCGCGCGAAGAACCTGTGGACCCAGGCCGGCACCGGCGCCGTCATCACCGGCTACGTCGCGGACACCGAGCACGACGAGGCCCAGTTCGTCGCCGACGAGATCGACCGGCTGACGGACGCCGGCGACGCCAAGGCGGGCGACGTCGCGATCTTCTACCGGACCAACGCCCAGTCGCGCGTGTTCGAGGAGATCTTCATCCGCGTCGGACTGCCCTACAAGGTCGTCGGCGGCGTCCGGTTCTACGAGCGCAAGGAGGTCCGCGACGTCCTCGCGTACCTGCGCGTCCTCGCGAACCCCGAGGACAACGTCCCGCTGCGCCGCATCCTGAACGTGCCCAAGCGCGGCATCGGCGAACGAGCCGAGGCGATGGTCGACGCGCTCGCGATGCGCGAGAAGATCACCTTCCCGCAGGCGCTGCGGCGCGTGGACGAGGCCTTCGGCATGGCCGCGCGCTCGACGAACGCGGTGAAGCGGTTCAACGTGCTGATGGAGGAACTGCGGACCATCGTCGACTCCGGCGCGGGCCCGGCGGTGGTGCTGGAGGCGGTACTGGAGCGCACCGGATACCTCGCCGAGCTCCAGGCCTCGACCGACCCGCAGGACGAGACGCGCATCGAGAACCTGCAGGAACTCGCGGCCGTGGCGCTGGAGTTCGAGCAGGCCCGGGAAGCGGCGGCCGCCGAGGCGGCCGAGAACGGCACCCCGGCCCCCGGCCCGGGCACCCTCGCCGAGTTCCTGGAGCAGGTCGCGCTCGTCGCCGACTCCGACCAGATCCCGGACGAGGACACCGAGGGCACGGGCGTCATCACACTGATGACCCTGCACACGGCGAAGGGCCTGGAGTTCCCGGTGGTCTTCCTGACCGGCATGGAGGACGGGGTCTTCCCGCACATGCGGGCGCTGGGCCAGACCAAGGAGCTGGAGGAGGAGCGCCGGCTCGCCTACGTCGGCATCACACGGGCCCGCGAGCGGCTGTACCTGACCCGGTCGAGCATGCGCAGTGCGTGGGGCACGCCCTCGTACAACCCTCCGTCACGGTTCCTGGAGGAGATCCCGGCGCAGTACCTGCAGTGGAAGCGCACGGGCGCCGCGCAGAAGCCGGCCGGTCCGATGCGGAGCATGGGCGGCGGCAAGGCCTCGTTCGGCACCTCGCCGGAGTCGTTCCTGTCCTCGTCGCGTACGAAGTCGGGCCCGTCGGGATTCGCGACGCGTCGGGCCGCCGACAAGCCGGTCATCGCCCTGGCGGTCGGGGACCGGGTCACGCACGACCAGTTCGGGCTCGGCACCGTCATGGAGGTCAAGGGCGCGGGCTCGGACGCACAGGCCACGATCGACTTCGGGGACGACAAGCCGAAGCGGCTGCTGCTGCGCTACGCACCGGTGCAGAAGCTGTAGTCGCAGCCGCTTGTTCCGGCGGGTTTCCCAGCCGGTTCGCCGGCGGGTTCTCTCGCCGGTCCTCCAGCCGGTTCTCCGGCGGATTCTCTAGCGGGGGTCCAGGCCGTGGCTGCGGAGCCACGACAGGGGGTCGATCGCGCTGCCGCCGCCGGGCCGTACCTCGAAGTGGAGGTGCGGGCCGGTGGAGTTGCCGGAGTTGCCGGAGTACGCGATGACGTCGCCCGCCTTGACCTTGCCGCCGCGGATCTTGGTGCTGCTCAGGTGGCAGTACCAGGTCTCGGTGCCGTCGGGGGCCGTCACTATCGCCATGTTCCCGTAGGCGCTGTTGTACTGCGTGCGCACGGTGCCGTCCGTGGCGGCCATGACCGGGGTTCCGTAGGAGACCGGGAAGTCGATGCCGGTGTGCACGGACATCCACATGCCGCCGGCCTGCCCGAAGCTGGCGCTGAGGCCGTGCTGCGAGACGGGGATCGCGAACTTGGGGCGGGCCGCCTCCTTGGCCGCCTCCTCCTCCGCCTTCTTCTTCTTTTCCTCTTCCTGACGCTCGCGCAGGTCGATGCGCTCCTGCGTGCGGCTCGCGCGGTCCGCGAAGTCGCCCGCGTCGGCGCTGAGCGCCGTCAGCTGGGTGTCGAGCTTGGTGTTCGCCGCGACCGGCTTCACCGAGGCCGGATCGGGCGCGGCCATCGTGGTGGTGCCCTCGGAGGACTTCTCCGCGCCGGTGAGCCCGCCGACGGAGGCGGCCGCGACGCCCGCGACGCCCATCACGCAGGCGGAGGGCACGGCCACGGTCAGCAGGGCGGAACGCTTCGCCGGGGTGCGGCGACGGCTGTTGCCCGCCTTGGAGTTGCCCGCCTTGGAGTTGCCCTTCGCACCGCCCTTGAGGGCGGCGCGGCGCGCGGAGCGCGGGGCGGAGGTCACCGGCATCGCCTGGGTCGGGAGGTCGTGGACCTCGGGGACCTCGGGCAGTTCGTCGAGCGCCAGGTCGAAGTCGCCTTCGACCTCGACGGGCTCGAAGAGGGAGGTCTCGACGTAGCTCTGGGACTCGGCGACGGGGTCGACGGGAACCTCGTAGGCATAGCCGACGGTGGTCGCTTCGTACGCGTACTCCTGGTGCTCCTGCACCTGCGCCTGCACCTGCTGCGCGGGCTGGTGCTCGGCGGAGTAATCGGAGTAGTCGGTGTAGGCGGAGTAGTCCGTGCCCGAGTAGTCGGTGCCGGAGTGGTCGGTGCCGGAATAGTCCGTGCCGGCCGTGTTCCAGGCGGTGGCGTCGTAGGCGCCGGTCTCGGTGCCGTAGCCCGGCATCGCCCAATGCCCGGTCTGCTCGGCCGAGGTGTCGTAGCCGAAGGAAGGCGTCGACTGGTACGCGGAGTAGTCCGTGCTCGGCGTGTTCCAGGCGTTCGCGTCCCACTGCCCAGTGCTGTCCGCGGGGGTGCTCTGCGAAGGGATCGTGGACAGGTAACCCTCTTGGGAGGTCCACGCCGTGGTGTCGTACGCGCCGGTCTCATAGGAGCCATATGACGCGTAGTTGACCCCCTGGCCCTGCGTTTCATAGGAAACGTAGGTCGAGTCGCCAGCGAAAGTGGTGGTGCCGAGGCCGTCGTACCCGAGATCCGGGTACTGGCCCGACGAGGGGCGGTCGTTCACCAACTTCTCTTTCGCCTCGGCAGTGGGGGCCTGGGTGGCCGGGAACTCGAAGTTCACCGGAGGAGAGCAGTGGCGTGACTGTACCCGGCGGTTACTCGCATCGACAATCTTCGGCGGGTTTCCGGATCGCCGGAACCGGGCATTCGGCCGCCTTTCGGTCGCCGAAAGACGCACCCTTGGCCTTGAGTTCGAAATTCGTTCGACTCCGGGCCGTCTGGCGGCTAGGCGACCGACGCGGTTCCCGACCCCTCGACCACCGCCGTGACGGGTCCGTCGAGGGCCCGCCGGACCGCGGCGATCACGGTGGGGTGCGCGGGCAGCGCGAGGTGCCCGATGCCGGTGACCTGCACGTTCTCCACGCGTAGATCCGGATGCTCGATCCTGGCCGCCCCCACCGGGGCCATCAGCGCGTCGAACTCGCTCCAGAACGCCACGCATCGAGTGGCGCAGCCGGGCGCGGGCAGCGCCAGCTCCGCCAGTACCTCGGAGTCCGGTCGCATCTGCCGGACCAGTGGGTGCGCGTCCATGAAGGGGGCGACCACCGTGCCGGAATGCGGGGTGCCGAGCGTGACGAGCGTGCGGACGCGGGCGTCACCGCCGAGGCGCTGGACGTAGTACCGGCCGACCAGCCCGCCCAGGCTGTGCCCGACGAGGTCCACCCGGTCCTGCCCGGTGCGCGCGCACAGTTCCTCGACGCGCCGGGCGAGATGGCCGGCGGTGACGCGCAGGTCGCGGGTGAAGGGCGAGTAGTTGTACGCCTCCACGTGCCGCCGGCCGCCCGCCCCGAGGGCGCGGCGCAGCAGGACGAAAACGGAGCGGTTGTCGGTGAACCCGTGGAGGAGGAGTACGGGCGGCCGTGCCGAAGGCGGGCCGGGGACGACCCTCTCCTGGCAGACTCCGGTGGGATAGAGGAGGAGGTGCCCGCCGAGCACGACCACCTCGAGCGCGCCCGCCCGTAACGCGGCACCGGTCGTGGGTATCGACGACATCGCGAGAATGGACAGCCCCATCGCGGCCTCCCCTGGCCTCCCCTGAGCCTCTGGGACCGCGGCCGGTAGCGCCACCGTGCCGCGCGGCTGTCGGCACGGTGGCGCAATGCCGTCCCACGTGTGATTTCCCCCATGTGGTTGACCGTGAAACGGTGGCGTGCGCGATGCTGTACTTAACGTTCGTTCACTCGGGAGGCAGTGCGATGGGTGTGACCGGTCCGATCCGTGTGGTGGTGGCCAAGCCGGGTCTCGACGGCCACGACCGCGGGGCCAAAGTGATCGCGCGGGCGCTGCGGGACGCGGGCATGGAGGTCATCTACACGGGCCTGCACCAGACCCCCGAGCAGATCGTGGACACCGCCATTCAGGAGGACGCCGACGCGATCGGCCTCTCGATCCTCTCCGGCGCCCACAACACGCTGTTCGTCCGCGTCCTCGAACTGCTCAAGGAGCGCGACGCGGAGGACATCAAGGTCTTCGGCGGCGGCATCATCCCCGAGGACGACATCGCCCCCCTGAAGGCGAAGGGCGTGGCCGAGATCTTCACCCCGGGCGCGACGACGACCGCCATCGTGGACTGGGTCCGCGCGAACGTCCGCCAGTAGCTCCGCCGGCAGCCGGGTGCTCCGCCGCCGGGGCTCTGCCCGAGACCCGGGCGCGCCGCCGCTGTCGGGGGCGCTGCCCCCGAACCCTCCCCCCCCGGACGGAGTCTGGGGGAGGGTCTGGGGCGGAGCCCCAGGGTGCTTCAGCCCGTCCGGCGTTTGAGGACCGGGTCCGGGCGGAGCCCGGGAAGGCTCCGCGCAGCGGCTCACCGGCCCCACCCCCCGGGAGGGATCAGGCGGGCGGAGCCAGTTCCATGAGCATGGCTTCGCGTAGCCGAAGCGTGGCGACCAGCCGCTGGAAGGCCTCGGCCCAATACGCGGCAGCCCCCGGCACCGCGTCCTGCGGATCCTCCGCCGCCGCGGTCAGCGCTTCCAACCGCCCGGCCTCCGCAGGATCGAGGCAGCGCTCCGCCAGCCCCATCACCCCGCTGAAGCTCCACGGGTAGCTGCCCGCTTCGCGCGCTATGTCCAGCGCGTCCACGACCGCCCGACCCAGCGCCCCCGCCCACGGCACCACGCACACCCCGAGCAACTGGAACGCCTCCGAGAGCCCGTGGGCGCGTACGAACTCCGCGACCCACTCCGCCCGCTCCCCGTCCGGCAGGATCGACAGCAGCTTGGCCCGCTCCGCCAGCGACGCCGTGCCCGGGCCCGCCGCGGGTGGCGCGGACGCCGGGCCGAGCAGCGCCCGCGACCACTCCGCGTCGCGCTGGCGCACCGCCGCCCGGCACCACGCCGCGTGCAGTTCCTCCGTCCAGCCCTCGCCCTCGGCGATCGGCAGGGCCACTATCTCCGCCGGGCCGAGGCCCCGGAACCGCTCCCGCCAGCAGGACAGCGGGGCCGCCTCCACCAGCTGGCCGAGCCACCACGCCCGCTCCCCGCGCCCGGCGGGCGGCCGCTTGACCACCCCGTCGCGGAGCATCCCCCCATCGCACTCGACCGGCGGGGTCACCCCCTCCGGGCCCACGCAGGCCAGCGCGCGCTCCGCCATCCGCCCCGCCAGGGCCGAGCGCGGCAGCGCCGACAGGAGTTCGGCGGCCGTCGCGCGGACGTTGCGGCTGCGGTCGCCGAGCGCCGCCTCCAGGAACGGCTCGTCCTCGTCCGACAGCCCCATCCTCAGCGAATCGAGGAACATCAGCCGGTCCTCGGCCCGTTCGGTACTCCAGGTCGTCATCAGCAACCGCGGCGCGGCCGCCGCCTCATGGGCCCGTACGGCGCCCAGCAGGGCCACCCGCTCCGCGAACAGCCCCTCCTGCCAAAGCCGTTCCACCCCCGCCCGGTCGGTCACGTCCGGGAGCTCCCCGGCGCCGCTCGCACCGCCGCGCAGGGCGAACCGCCAGTCCGGATTCAGTCGGGCCAGCCACAGCCCCCGCACCCCGGCCAGGGCCAAGGCGTGCGGCCGCAGGTCCGTACGCGCCCGGGCCGCGTCCAGCAGTGCGGGGAGCAGCGAGGCCGGTGAGCGGTAGCCGTGCCGCCGGGCGGCGGCGAGCCACTGGGGCAGCAGCTCCGTCAGATCCGGGGCGGCCCCCCGCCGCCCGCCCCCGCCGGCCGCACTCGAACGGCCCGCCAGTAGCTGTGCGAGCCGCCGCCGGGCCGCCTGCGGCGGTGCCGGACGCGGGTCCCGGGGCGCGGGCTCCGGGCGCGGACCCGCCTCGGCGGGCCGCAGCCCGGCCCGGCGCCGTACGGCGTGCACGGCCGCCGAGTCCAGCAACGCCTCCGGCGAGCCGGTCGGGCCCCCGCCCCCGCGCCGGTCGGTGCCCAGCAGCGCGGCGCCGACCAGCTCTTCCCAGTCCCCGTATCCCTCGTCGCCCTTGTCCATCGAGCCCCTCCCTCTTTCCGCTCCGTGTCCTGCGCCCCGGTCCCGCCCCCTCCGCGGGACCGGAGCCGTCCATGCCCCGTCAGACCTGTCCGACCCGTTCGACTGCGTTCAACTGGCGTGGTTGTCGTTCATGCAAGCCCCCCGGCTTCTCGTCACCACACGTCGGCGCCCCCGCGCCGCCGCGTACTTCCCGCCGTCCTCGCGAGAGGACACAGGACCCCCCAGGCCCCCAGCGTTTTCTCTTTTTTCCCGGCCTGATCAGGCCAGGGCCACCGGCTCCGGCGAGCCGGGCTGCCAGGCCGTCAGCGGGGTGAACCCCCGGTGACCGCATTCGCCGAACACCGTCACCGGGCCCCCGCCCGACAACGCGGCCAGCTGCCACAGGCCCCCCCGGGAGCGGCTGCCCGCCCCGGTGAGGGGCACCGGCAGCGCGGAGATGCCCTCCGCGTCCGCCAGTTGCCAGCCGAGCTCCCCCGGTATGGGGACCACCGGGCCCAGCACCACCGGCCAGGACTCCAGCCACGGGTCATCCCGCAGCGCGGCCCCGTACGCCTCGAGCGCCGCACCCGTGCTCACCCCGGCCGGAATCTCCGTGCACGGCACGGGTGCCGCGAACTTCTCGCCGAGGTCAGCCCGCAGCCCCGCCGACCCGGGCCGGAAACGGATCTCCGCCTCCAGCACCAGCCCCACCGGCAGCGACAGCCCCGGTGGCCGCCCGGGCGGCCCGAAGTCCAGCACCAGCGCCGGCCGCCCGCCCGCCAGCCCGCGCAGCCATATCCGGCGGGTGGTGAGCCGGCCGTCCGGTGACGCCGAGTCGTATTGGGCCAGCACCAGCCAGCGGTCCCGTACGGCCTCCCCCTCCCCGGAGGCCGGCAGTCCCACCCGGCTGCGCACCGTCGCGGCCAGCTGATCGGGCAGCCCGGCCACACCGAGCCAGGCCCGGTCCAGCAGGTGCAGCAGCGCCGCCTCCTCCAGCATCCGGGCGGGCCAGCCGGGGCCGCAACTGGGTATCGTCCCCAACTCCCTTACGCGCCCCGCCAGTCCGGGAGCCTGGGCGTCCACCATCCGGGCCGCGGTCTCCTCCCACGCCGCGTAACCGGCCTGCTCCTGGCCTGCGAGGCCGCCGCGCAGCAGATCGGCCAGCCGCTGCTCCAGCTCGGTGACGCCCGCGCCGATGCGCGACGCCCGCCGCTCGGCCCGCTTCCGCGCCGCCTCCGCGTCCACCGGACCGCCCGCCCCGGCGGCCGGCCGCGCGGCCTTCGCCGCCCGGTCCGCCAGCCACTGCGCGGCCCAGTCCGGCGCCTCCCCGGGCTCGCCCACCCCCTCGGCGGACCAGAGCAGCAGCAGTCCCAGCGCGTGCTTGCACGGGAACTTCCGGCTCGGGCAGGAGCACTTGTACGCCGGTCCCGTCAGGTCCACGACCGTCCGGTACGGCGTGCTGCCGCTGCCCTTGCACAACCCCCACACAGAACCGGAAGCGGAACCTCCGATCTGCGACCACGGCCCCGCCCCGCCGAGTCTGCTTCCCGCCTTGCGTGAGGCATCGTCAGGAGCCAGAGCCAGTACCTGTTCCGCTGTCCAGCGGACCCCCTGCTCAGTCATGTGAACAACCGTAGAGACCCCCACTGACAATCGCTCTGACCTGCAACAACGCTGTGAACAGGGCCCGTTGTCAGTGGCGTGGTGCACCGTGGATTCAGCAGTCGGGAGCGGCTGCCGAGCATTGGAGGGGGACCATGACCAAGCACGAGAACGGCACGGGCGCCGAGGCGCTGCGACCGCACGCCGAAGACGCCTTCGCACACGAACTGAAAGCCCTGGCGGCCGTCGACGACCGGCCCCGCCCGACCCGCTGGAAGCTCTCCCCGTGGGCCGTCGCCACCTACCTGCAGGGCGGCACGCTCGAGGACGGCACGGTCATCACGCCCAAGTACGTGGGACCGCGCCGCATCGTCGAGGTCGCCGTCACCACCCTCGCGACCGACCGCGCCCTGCTCCTGCTCGGAGTCCCCGGCACCGCCAAGACCTGGGTGTCCGAACACCTCGCGGCCGCCGTCAGCGGGGACTCCACCCTCCTCGTCCAGGGCACCGCCGGCACTCCCGAGGAGGCCATCCGGTACGGCTGGAACTACGCCCGGCTCCTGGCCCACGGCCCCAGCCGCGAGGCCCTCGTCCCCAGCCCCGTCATGCGGGCCATGGCCGAGGGCATGACCGCCCGCGTCGAAGAGCTCACCCGCATCCCCGCCGACGTCCAGGACACCCTCATCACCGTCCTGTCCGAGAAGACCCTCCCGATACCGGAGCTCGGCGAAGAGGTGCAGGCCGTGCGCGGGTTCAACCTCATCGCCACCGCCAACGACCGAGACCGCGGGGTCAACGAGCTCTCCAGCGCACTGCGCCGCCGCTTCAACACCGTGGTCCTGCCGCTGCCCGCCACGGCCGACGCAGAGGTGGACATCGTCGCCCGCCGCGTCGACCAGATGGGCCGCGCGCTCGACCTGCCGGCCGCGCCCGAGGGCCTGGAGGAGATCCGCCGCGTCGTCACCGTCTTCCGCGAGCTGCGCGACGGCGTCACCGACGACGGCCGAACCAAGGTGAAGTCCCCGAGCGGCACCCTGTCCACCGCCGAGGCCATCTCCGTCGTCACCGGCGGCCTGGCCCTCGCCGCCCATTTCGGGGACGGCGTGCTGCGCCCCTCCGACGTGGCCGCGGGGATCCTCGGCGCCGTCGTCCGCGACCCGGCCGCCGACAAGGTCGTCTGGCAGGAGTACCTGGAGGCCGTGGTCCGCGAGCGCGATGGCTGGAAGGACTTCTACCGCGCCTGCCGGGAGGTGACGGTATGAGTCCGAGCCCCAAGGGCCCCCTGCTCCTGGGCGTACGGCACCACGGGCCCGGGTCGGCCCGCGCGGTGCGGGCCGCCCTGGAGATCGCCCGCCCTGCGGCCGTCCTGATCGAGGGCCCGCCCGAGGGGGACGAGCTGGTCGCGCTCGCCGCCGACCCGGGCATGCGGCCGCCCGTGGCGCTGCTCGCGCACGCCGCGGACGACCCCGGCAGGGCCGCGTTCTGGCCGCTGGCCGAGTTCTCCCCGGAATGGGTCGCCATCCGCTGGGCGCAGCAGGCGGGCGTACCGGTGCGGTTCATGGACCTGCCGGCCGCGCACTCGCTCGCCGCGGGGGAGAAGGAAACGGAAGGACAGGAGGAAGAGGCGGCCGATTCCGTCCGGGTGGACCCCCTCGCCGTGCTGGCCGAGACCGCCGGGTACGACGACCCCGAGCGCTGGTGGGAGGACGTGGTCGAACACCGGGGGACCAAGGAGACCGACGCACTGGGCGCGTTCGAGGCGCTCGGCGAGGCCATGGGAGCCCTGCGGGAGGCGTACGGCGACGGCGGCCACGCCCGGGACCTCGTGCGCGAGGCGTACATGCGTCAGCGGATGCGGGCCGCCCGCCGGGAGTTCGGCGACGAGTACGCCGTGGTGTGCGGGGCCTGGCACGTCCCGGCACTGCGGGCGAAGACCACCGTGGCAGCGGACAAGGCGCTGCTCGCCGGCCTGCCCAAGGTCAAGGTGGAGACCACCTGGGTGCCCTGGACGCACCGCAGGCTCGCCCGGGCCGGCGGGTACGGGGCGGGCATCACCTCGCCCGGCTGGTACGCCCACCTCTTCTCGGCCTACGACCGGCCCGTCGAGCGGTGGCTGACCAAGGTCGCAGGCCTGCTGCGGGAGGAGGACCGGCAGGTCTCCTCGGCACACGTGATCGAGGCGGTCCGGCTGGCCGAAACCCTCGCCGCGATGCGCGGGAGACCGCTGCCCGGCCTCACGGAGACGCTGGAGGCCGTCCGGGCGGTGATGTGCGACGGCTCCGACGTACCGCTCGCGCTCGTCGAGGACCGCCTGGTGGTCGGCGACGTGCTCGGCGAGGTCCCCGACGGGGCTCCCGTCGTACCGCTGCAGCGCGACCTGACCCGGCAGCAGCGCTCGCTGCGGCTCAAGGCCGAGGCGTACGACCGCGAGTTGGAGCTGGACCTCCGCAAGGACACCGACGCCGCGAAGTCGCTGCTGTTGCACAGGCTGCGGCTGCTCGGGATCGAGTGGGGCAGGCCGACGGCCTCCCGGGGCAGCACCGGGACCTTCCGGGAGACCTGGCGGCTGCGCTGGGAGCCGGAGCTGTCGGTGCGGGTGGCCGAGGCCGGCATCTGGGGCACCACCGTCCTGGCGGCGGCGACCGCCAAGGTCGAGGCCGAAGCGGCCGCGGCGGAGGAGCTCGGCGAGGTCACGGCGCTGGCCGAGCAGTGCCTGTCGGCCGGGCTGTCCGAGGCGCTGCCCGCGGTGCTGCGGGCCCTCGCCGACCGGGCCGCGCTGGACACCGACGTGGCGCGGCTCGCCAAGGCCCTGCCGGCACTGGCCCGTTCGCTTCGGTACGGGGACGTCCGGGGGACCGACGCGGCGGCCCTCGCCACTGTGGCGACCGGCCTCGCCGAGCGGATATGCGTGGCCCTCCCGTCGGCCTGCGCGGCCGGGCTGGACGCCGACGCGGCGGCGGAGCTGCGGGGCCACGTGGACGGGGTGCACGGCGCGGTCGGGCTGCTGGCGGACGCGGAGGAGGGACTGCGCGAGCGCTGGTTCGCCGTGCTGCGGACGCTGGCAGGCCGGGACACCGTGCCCGGCCTGATCCGCGGCCGGGCGGCCCGGCTGCTGCTCGACGACGGGCGGCTGCCGGCCGAGGAGACGGCCCGGCTGATGGGCCTCGCACTGTCCCCGGCGGCCGATCCCGCCGACGCGGCGGGCTGGATCGAGGGCTTCGCGGGCGGGAGTTCGGGCGGCGGCACGCTGCTCGTCCACGACGAACGGCTGCTGGGCCTGATCGACGGCTGGCTGGTGGGGGTTCCGGAGCGGGCGTTCACCGACGTACTGCCCTTGCTGCGGCGCACGTTCGGGGCGTACGAGCCGGGGGTGAAGCGGACGCTGGGCGAGCTGGTCCGCCGGGGCCCTGGCGGGCGGCCGGGCTCGGGGGTCGCCTCGGGTGCGGGCCGCGAGGGCTTCGCCCCCGAGCTGGACCCGGTCCGGGCCGACGCGGTGGTGGACCTGGTCCGCATGCTGCTCGCCGGGGCGGCTCCCGCGGGCTGAGTGCGGCGCCCGCCGCCGCTGGGGCTCCGCCCCAGACCCCGCGCCTCAAACGCCGGCGAGGCTGAACCGCCTCAAACGCCGGCGAGGCTGAACCGCCTCAAACGCCGGCGAGGCTGAAAGGTCGCCTCAAACGCCGGCGAGGCTGAAAGGTCGCCTCAAACGCCGGCGAGGCTGAAAGGTCGGCTCAACGCCGGTGGGGCTGAAAGGTCGCCTCAACGCCGGCGGGGCTGAAAGACCGCCTCGACACCGGCGGGGCTGAAAGACCGCCTCAAACGCCGGTGGGGCTGAAAGGGCGCCCGGGGACCGAAGACGCCGACGGCGAAGGTCGGCACACATGACGAGTGCAGGGGGACGGACAGATGACCAGTACGGAGAACTCGGCGGCGCGGAGTGCCGGTCCGCGAGGCGCAACCGCCGCGAGCCGGGCGGCCGACACCGGCCGGGGAGGGGCCACGAGCACCGCCGGAGGCGAACGGTTGCGGCGGTGGCGGATGGTGCTCGGTGGGGGAGAGGCCGACGGGACCGGGTGTGCGTTGGGCGGGCGGGACGCGGCCATGGACGCCGCGCTCGGCGCGCTGTACGGCGGAGGGGGGAGTGCGGGGTCACGCAAGGGCTCCGGCGAGCGGTCGGCCGGGCTCGGCGGGTCCGCGCCGAACGTGGCCCGCTGGCTCGGGGACATCCGTACGTACTTCCCCAGCTCCGTGGTCCAGGTCATGCAGCGCGACGCGATCGAGCGGCTCGGCCTGTCCGCCCTGCTGCTGGAGCCGGAGATGCTGGAGGCCGTGGAGCCCGATGTCCATCTGGTCGGCACCCTGCTCTCCCTGAACAAGGCGATGCCCGAGACCACGAAGGAGACGGCGCGGGCCGTGGTCCGCAAGGTCGTCGAGCAGTTGGAGAAGAAGCTCGCGACCCGGACCCGGGCCACGCTCACCGGTGCGCTGGACCGGTCCGCCCGGATCAGCAGGCCCCGGCACCACGACATCGACTGGGACCGCACGATTCGGGCCAACCTCAAGAACTACCTGCCGGAGTACCGCACGGTCGTCCCCGAACGGCTGATCGGCTACGGCCGGGCGGCCCAGTCGGTGAAGAAGGAGGTGATCCTCTGCATCGACCAGTCGGGTTCGATGGCCGCGTCCGTCGTCTACGCCTCGGTCTTCGGCGCCGTGCTGGCCTCGATGCGGTCGATCGCCACCCGGTTGGTCGTCTTCGACACCGCCGTCGTGGACCTGACCGATCAGCTCGACGACCCCGTGGACGTCCTCTTCGGCACCCAGCTGGGCGGCGGCACCGACATCAACCGCGCCCTCGCCTACTGCCAGTCGAAGATCACCCGTCCCGCCGACACCGTCGTCGTCCTCATCAGTGATCTGTACGAGGGCGGCATACGCAACGAGATGCTCAAGCGGGTCGCCGCGATGAAGGGAGCCGGGGTCGAGTTCGTCACCCTCCTCGCGCTGTCCGACGAAGGCGCCCCGGCCTACGACCGCGAGCACGCCGCAGCCCTTGCGGCACTTGGGGCGCCGGCCTTCGCCTGCACCCCCGACCTGTTCCCCGAGGTGATGGCGGCGGCGCTGGAGAAGCGGCCCCTCCCCGTGCCCTGACGAGTGCGGACCGCGCCACCCTGTGAATCGGTAGAACGCACGAACTTCCAGCTCAACCGTGAGGCGATCTGTGACAGGTATCACCGCTCAGGTGTGATCTGCGATTTAGGGACCTACGTCCCACGGGGATAACCTGCGGGACGGACATGCCGCGTCCACGGTCACCGTGTGCGCCTTCCTTGTGACAGCGCAGTCACGTTGCCCTCCGCGGCACGCCCACGCAGATAGCAGACAACCGCGAATCACTGCGAATCTTTGAAGACAAGGGACGGACGCGCGTGGACCTGTTCGAGTACCAGGCGAGGGACCTCTTCGCCAAGCACGGTGTACCGGTGCTGGCCGGTGAAGTCATCGACACGCCTGAGGCGGCTCGCGAGGCCACCGAGCGGCTGGGCGGCAAGTCGGTCGTCAAGGCGCAGGTGAAGGTCGGCGGCCGCGGCAAGGCCGGCGGCGTGAAGCTTGCCGCCACCCCGGACGAGGCCGTCGCTCGCGCGACGGACATCCTCGGCATGGACATCAAGGGCCACACGGTCCACAAGGTGATGATCGCCGAGACCGCGCCGGAGATCCTGGAGGAGTACTACGTCTCCTACCTCCTCGACCGGACCAACCGCACCTTCCTGGCCATGGCCTCGGTCGCGGGCGGCATGGACATCGAGCAGGTCGCCGAGGAGACCCCGGAGAAGCTCGCCAAGGTCCCGGTGAACGCCAACGAGGGCGTGACCATCGAGAAGGCCCGCGAGATCGTGGCCCTGGCGCAGTTCCCGGCCGAGGTAGCCGAGAAGGTCGCCGAGGTCCTCGTGACCCTGTGGAAGACCTTCATCGCCGAGGACGCGCTCCTCGTCGAGGTCAACCCGCTCGCGAAGGTCGCCAACGGCGACGTCATCGCCCTCGACGGCAAGGTCTCGCTCGACGAGAACGCCGAGTTCCGCCAGCCGGGCCACGAGGAGTTCGTGGACCACGCGGCCGCGAACCCGCTCGAGGCCGCCGCCAAGGCGAAGAACCTCAACTACGTGAAGCTCGACGGTGAGGTCGGCATCATCGGCAACGGCGCGGGTCTCGTCATGAGCACCCTCGACGTCGTCGCGTACGCCGGCGAGAACCACGGCGGCGTCAAGCCCGCCAACTTCCTGGACATCGGCGGTGGCGCCTCCGCCGCCGTCATGGCCAACGGTCTCGAGATCATCCTCGGCGACCCGGACGTCAAGTCCGTCTTCGTCAACGTCTTCGGTGGCATCACCGCGTGTGACGAGGTCGCCAACGGCATCGTCCAGGCGCTCCAGCTGCTGAAGGACAAGGGCGAAGAGGTCACCAAGCCCCTCGTCGTCCGTCTCGACGGCAACAACGCCGAGCTGGGTCGCAAGATCCTCTCGGACGCCAACCACCCGCTGGTCCAGCGCGTGGACACCATGGACGGCGCGGCCGACAAGGCCGCCGAGCTCGCGGCTGCGAAGTAAGGGCAGAGGTCACAGACTCACATGGCTATCTTCCTCAACAAGGACAGCAAGGTCATCGTCCAGGGCATGACCGGTGCCACGGGCATGAAGCACACCAAGCTGATGCTGGCTGACGGCACCAACATCGTCGGCGGCGTGAACCCGCGCAAGGCCGGCACCACCGTCGACTTCGACGGCACCGAGGTCCCGGTCTTCGGCTCGGTCGCCGAGGCGATGGAGAAGACGGGCGCCAACGTCTCCGTCCTCTTCGTCCCGCCGGCCTTCGCCAAGGCCGCCGTCGTCGAGGCCATCGACGCCGAGATCCCGCTGGCCGTCGTCATCACCGAGGGCATCGCGGTGCACGACTCCGCCGCCTTCTGGGCGTACGCGACCGCCAAGGGCAACAAGACGCGGATCATCGGCCCGAACTGCCCGGGTCTGATCACCCCCGGCCAGTCCAACGCCGGCATCATCCCGGGCGACATCACCAAGCCCGGCAAGATCGGTCTCGTGTCCAAGTCCGGCACGCTGACCTACCAGATGATGTACGAGCTGCGCGACATCGGCTTCACCTCCGCCGTCGGCATCGGTGGCGACCCGGTCATCGGCACCACGCACATCGACGCCCTGGAGGCCTTCGAGGCCGACCCGGAGACCGAGCTGATCGTCATGATCGGTGAGATCGGCGGCGACGCCGAGGAGCGTGCGGCGGACTTCATCGCGAAGAACGTCACCAAGCCGGTCGTCGGCTACGTCGCGGGCTTCACCGCCCCCGAGGGCAAGACCATGGGCCACGCCGGCGCCATCGTCTCCGGTTCTTCTGGCACCGCACAGGCCAAGAAGGAAGCCCTCGAGGCCGCGGGCGTGAAGGTCGGCAAGACGCCGACCGAGACCGCCAAGCTGGCGCGCGAGATCCTGAACGCCGCTCAGTAGGCAGTCCGCGTACGGATGTACGCGTGCACGGGCGTGGCCCGCACCCCTCGGGAGGTGCGGGCCACGCCCTTTTTCATACGCTCCTCATTCGACCTTCGGGACGATCCTGGCCGGACCGGCCGCCGGGTCGGAGCGCAGCTTGTCGTGGAGAGCCCTGCTCTCCTCGGTGAGCCGCTGGGGCCCGCTGTGCGGGGGCACGCCGGAGACGTTCGCCCCGGGGGCGTTCGGCGGGTCGTACTTGGTCGGTGCGGTCGCCGCCGTGTACGCGGTGGCCACGGCGATCACAGCGGTCAGGCCGATCACGGTCCGCGTCCACAGCCGGGTGCGCCGCTCGCCGGCCTCCCGTACGACGGCCGCCGGGCGCGGTTCGAGGGCGACGGCCGGATGCAGCGCGGTGAACTTGTCGCGCAGCAGCGCCGACTGCTTCTCGGGCGCCACGTCGGCCAGCTCAGGGATGCGTGCGGCGAGCGTGGCGTGCGCGTGGAGCAGCCGGTTTCCGGCGGTGGGGGTGCTGGCCTCCGTCTCGGCGGCGGTGTCGGGGAGGTCGAGGCCCACGCCGTCGTACAGCAGCACGGTGCGGCGGTGATTGGTGGGCAGCGCGAGCATCGCGTCGAGGAGGATCCGGTCGGCGGGCTCGGCGGGGGGCTTGTCGGGATGGCGGTGGGCGCGGCGGAACTGGTGCCAGGGGGAGAGCGCGTACTCGTACGCGGCCGCGCGCACCCAGCCCACCGGGTCCGGGTCGGTCGCCACCTCGGGCCAGCGCTCCCAGGCCTGCTGGAAGGCCCGCTCCACGGCCTCCAGAGCGAGGGCGCGGCGGCCGGTGAGCAGGTAGGTCTGCCGGGTCAGGGCGGAGGCGGCGTGGGCGTGGAGGGCGTCGAAGTCCTCGACCGGCAGCCGTTTCGCCTGCGGCGTCGCCTGGTCGGGCTCGGCGGTGGGCTCTGCCCGCGGCGTCTCTTCGGTGGTCGCCCCGGTGGTCCCGGCGGACCCGGGCGCTTCTGCCGGCTCCGGCCGCTGGTCGGGCTGAGCGGTGGTGGTCCGGCCGGCCGCTGCCGAGGCCGTGGCGGCGTCTGCCTGCGGCGCTTCTGCGGTGGACCCCGGCGCCTCTGCCGCCGCGGGTGCCTCCCGCAGGCTGCGCTCGGCGGTTCCGGGCGACGGTGCCGTCGCCTGGTCGGGCTCGGTCGTTCCGTACGGCTCGCGGGTGGGCCCGGGTGAGCCGGGGTGTTCGCCGGCGCTGACCGGCGTCGGGGGCTTGGCGTCGTGCCGAACCGCACCGGCGGTGGCCTTGGTGGCGGCCTTGGGCCGGGTCCCGGCCGCAGTGCCCCGTACCGGCTCCGCACCGGCGAAGGCCCGTGCGGACCCGGTTGCTCCGGCAGGGTCGGGCGACCCCGCGGGCGTCTGCTCGACGGGCGCCGGGGTACGGGCGGCTGAGTCGGTGTCAGCGGCCCCCGCCCGGGCGGCGGGCCGGGGCGCGGCTTCGGTCGGCGCGACCGCCTCCGACCCCGCAGGGGTGGCCTCGGGCGTCGTGGCGGGCTCGTCCGCTTCCAGCCCCGCGGGGACGTTCGCGCGCGCGGCGGTGGGCTCGGCCGGGGCCTGGAGGCGGGTCAGAAAGCGGGCGTACAGCTCCAGTTTGCGCCCGCGCGGGGCCGTTCGGCCGGTTTCCCAGGAGCGGACCGTGGTCGGGGTGACGCCCACGGCCGCCGCGACCTCATCGTGCGTCAGATCCGCCGCTTCGCGCAGTCTGCGGCGCTCCTTCGGGGACGGGAGGCTCCGCTCCGCGTCCGATGCGGAGGTCGTCTCGACGCTTTGTGTCATGCCACACTCCCCGCGACCCGACAGCCCTGGGCGAAAAAGTACATAAACGTATATTGAGCGACACCACGGGCATTCGCCTGTTACCCGCTCATAGCGCGTGTCGTTGGCACCATGGCGGGGTGACCCAAGTGACCGAACGCGGGACCCCGTTGCCGGCGGCACCGCGAGCCGGCCGGCGGCGCCGTTCGCCGGCCGCCGCCGCATGCGTGATGGGCGGCGCCCTGGCGGCCGGGCTCGGGCTCGGCTTCCTCGCCGTGCTCGTCATCGTCCTGTGGATCAGCTCCCCGTACCCCGACAGTGGCCCCGGCGGAGCCCTGCACCTCGCCGCCGGTCTGTGGCTGCTCGCGCACGGCACGGAGCTGGTGCGGTACGAGACCCTGTCCGGCGTGCCCGCACCCGTCGGGGTGACCCCGCTGCTGCTCGTCGCCCTGCCCGCACTGCTGATGCGGCGGGCCGCCCGGCTGGGGATCGGCTCCGAGGAGGGCGACGAGGAGGTGCTGCCCGGCAGCGCCGTCTTCTCGGCCGTGCTCTGCGGATACCTCACGGTCGGGGCCCTCGCCACGGTGTACGCGGCCGGGGGGCCGATGCCGGCCGACCCGCTCAGCGCGGCCTGGCACGTACCGCTGGTCGCCGTGGTCGCCGCCGCCGGCGGGGTGTGGGCGGCCCGGGGGCGTCAGCTCGGGCCGCTGCCGTCCTGGGTGCCCGGGGGCGTACGGAAGGCAGTCGCACGCCCCCGTTACGCGCTGGCGCTCCGTGCCGGGGCGGGTGGGGCCCTCGTACTCCTGGGCGGCGGCGCGCTCCTCGTCGGCGGCTCGCTCGCGTGGCACGGGGCGGAGGCGCAGGCGTCGTTCCTGGCGCTGACCGGGGTGTGGTCGGGCCGGTTCGCGGTGCTGCTGCTGGCGGTGGCGCTGATCCCGAACGCCATGGTCTGGGGGGCGGCCTACGCCCTCGGGCCCGGTTTCGCCCTCGGCGCCGGCGCGAGCGCCACCCCGCTCGGCTTCTCCGGATCGCCCTCGCTGCCGCGCTTCCCGCTGCTCGCCGCGCTGCCGCCCGAAGGGCCCGGCACCCCCCTGACCTGGGCGGCCGCCGGAGTGCCGGTGGTGGCCGGGGTGGCGGTGGGCTGGTTCGCGGTACGCCGGGCGCGGGAGGTCTCGTACGGGGAGACCGCGCTCACCGCCGCGCTGGGCGCGCTGGTGTGCGGGCTGGCCATGGCCGGGCTGGCGGCGGCCTCGGCGGGTCCGATGGGGTCGGGGCGGCTCGCGGAGTTCGGGCCGGTGTGGTGGGCGGTGGGGGCGGCGGCCTTCGCGTGGACCCTGCCGGGGGTGGTGGTGGCGGTGGCGGTGCATGCGTGGCGGAACCGGCCGGTGGCCGTGGCGGCTGACGCCTGGCACGACAGTGGGGTGCGGGAGCTTCGCTGGGAGGCGCTGAGGGCGGCCGCCGGTGGGCTGATCCCGGACATCTCGACGCCGTTGCCGGCCCCCGCCTCGGCCCCACCGGTCGCGGAGCCGGCGCCTGCCGCTGCCCCGGTGCGGGTGCTGACCGTTGTGCCCGCGGTCGGGCCGGACCTCACCGTGCCGCCGGCTGCGCCGCCGCCGTTGGTGCCGCCGGTGGTTGGTGCCCGGGTGCTGGCCCGCCGCAAGCCGTCGGCGTAGCCCGCCCCTGTCTGCGGCGCCGCTGCCGGGGGCGCTGCCCCCGGACCCCCGCGCCTCAAACGCCGGCGAGGCTGGATCTGCTTCGGGCGGCAGGGGCGAAAACCAGCCCCCCCGGCGTTTGAGGAGCGGGGTACGGGGCGGTCGTCAGGGGGTGTTACTGGCGGACCTTCAGGATGTCGCCCACGAAGTTCTTCGGGAGCAGGGTGTTGCACTGGAGTTCCGCGGACTGGGTCAGGGCGTCGTCGCGGCAGACGTAGAAGTCCTTGTAGACCAGCTGCAGCGCGTACGAGCTCATCGCCAGCAGGATCGCCAGCGAAGCCGTGACCAGCCCGCTCACCGCCGCCGTGCGCTGGGGGCGGGCCGCCGGGCCCAGGGCTGCCAGGCCGCCTTGGGGCTGGACCTGGGGCTGGTCCGGGTCGGCCGCGGGGGCCGGGCGGCCGCGCAGGGCGCTGATGCCCCAGTACACGGCCAGCGCGCCGAGCAGCAGGCCCACCGAGGGGATGCCGAAGATGCCGAAGAAGAAGCCCCACATGCCGGCCAGCAGCGCGTAACGGGCCCGCCGCTGGATCGGGTCCGTCGGGTCCCAGCGGGCCGGTCCGCCGCCCTGGCCGTCCGCGTTCCGCTGCTCCTCCTCGGGCCCCGGTCCGCCGTCGGCGCCCGCCCGCGGCTGCCACGGCTGGTCGGGCCGGCCCTCCGGCGGAGCGGCGAACGGGTTGTCGTCGGTGGAGGGGGTGGTGGGGGTGGAGGAGTCGGGCTGGCGGCGGTCCGGCATCGGGTGCGTTTCTTCCCCTGTGTCATGGACGTCAGCGCGACGTCGAGGCGTGTACGCCA
>NZ_JBHWJY010000047.1:38837-66784 GCF_042731135.1 Streptomyces sp. NPDC059874 | reverse complement strand
GGCTGGTTCTTCCAGCCCCGCCGGCGTTTTGCGTCCGCTCACCGCCGTGCGGCAACTCCAGCCCCACCGAGCGGCAACTCCAGCCCCGCCAGGCGGCAACTCCAGCCCCGCCGGGCGGCAACTCCAGCCCCGCCGGCGTTTGAGGCGCGGGGTCTGGGGCAGCGCCCCAGGACACGGCGCCGCACCCGCGGCCCCATGGCCGGCCCGCACGGGCTAACGGCGCCGCATGTCCGCGACCCGCGCCCGCTCACCGGCCTGCTGCTCCAGCAGCGCGGCAGGCGCACTGCGCAGCTGCGCGGACGGCCCCCCACGCCGCTGGACCGGCAACGGGGACTCCCGCCGCGGCCGGCGCCCGGCCATGCCGTCACCGCCGCCACCGCCCCCGGAGGCCACGCCACCACCGGCCACGGTGATCTGCACGCCCTGATCGGCCAGCGCCTGCAACTCCGTGGCGGCCCGGTCGTCGTGCGGCGGCGGCTCGTCCGTCACCAGCCGCGTCATGACGTCCGTCGGCACGGTCTGGAACATGGTGTCGGTGCCGAGCTTCGTGTGGTCCGCGAGGACGACCACCTCGGCCGCCGCCTGGACGAGCGCCCGGTCCACGCTCGCGCTGAGCATGTTGGACGTCGACAGCCCGCGCTCGGCGGTCAGACCGCTGCCGGAGAGGAAGGCACGGGAGACCCGCAGGCCCTGGAGGGACTGCTCGGCGCCGCTGCCCACGAGGGCGTAGTTGGAGCCGCGCAGGGTGCCGCCGGTCATGACGACCTCCACCCGGTTGGCATGGGCAAGCGCCTGGGCGACGAGCAGCGAGTTGGTCACGACGGTCAGGCCGGGCACCCGGGCGAGCCGGCGGGCCAGCTCCTGGGTCGTGGTGCCCGCGCCGACGACGACGGCCTCGCCCTCTTCGACGAGGGAGGCCGCGACATCGGCGATGGCGGTCTTCTCCGCCGTCGCGAGATGGGACTTTTGCGGAAAGCCGGATTCACGGGTGAAACCGCCCGGCAGCACCGCACCGCCGTGCCGGCGGTCGAGGAGTCCTTCTGCCTCCAGTGCCCGCACGTCCCGCCGTACGGTCACTTCGGAGGTCTGGACGACGCGGGCGAGCTCCCGGAGCGACACCGCTCCGTTGGCCCGCACCATTTCGAGGATCAATTGGCGACGTTCTGCAGCGAACACGAAACTGACAGTAACCCCAACGACCGTCTACTTTCAGCTCCTTGCGCCGGAATACCGAAGTTGTCCATATGGCGGGGCGACTAGTGGTATACGCGGTCCGAGACTTGGGTGAACGTCCGGCTGCGCCACGGCGCCCCGCCGTCAAAACCCTTGCGGTATGCGGCGGTTGGGGCGGATCAGGCCTCGCCGGCGGCCTTCCTCGTGTGGAGCTGGCGGGCCACCTCGGCGATCGATCCCGACAGCGAGGGGTACACGGTGAACGCGTTTGCGATCTGCTCGACCGTCAGGTTGTTGTCGACCGCGATCGAGATCGGGTGGATCAGCTCGCTGGCGCGCGGGGAGACGACCACGCCACCGACGACGATGCCGGTGCCCGGACGGCAGAACAGCTTCACGAAGCCGTCCCGGATGCCCTGCATCTTGGCGCGCGGGTTGCGCAGCAGCGGGAGCTTCACCACGCGGGCGTCGATCTTGCCGGCGTCCACGTCCGCCTGGGTGTAGCCGACGGTGGCGATCTCCGGGTCGGTGAAGACGTTCGACGACACCGTCTTGAGGTTCAGCGGGGCCACCGCGTCGCCGAGGAAGTGGTACATCGCGATGCGGCCCTGCATGGCGGCCACGGAGGCGAGCGCGAAGATGCCGGTGACGTCGCCGGCCGCGTACACGCCCGGCGAGGACGTGCGGGACACCTTGTCGGTCCAGATGTGCCCGGAGTCCTTGAGCCGGACCCCGGACTCCTCCAGGTTCATGTCCTTGGTGTTCGGGATCGCGCCGACCGCCATCAGGCAGTGCGTACCCGTCAGCACCCGGCCGTCGGAGAGGGTGACCTCGACGCGGTCGCCCACCCGCTTGGCGGATTCGGCACGGGAGCGTCCGACGACGTTCATGCCGCGACGGCGGAAGACGTCCTCCAGTACGGCGGCCGCGTCGGGGTCCTCGCCCGGCAGCACGCGGTCGCGGGAGGACACCAGGGTCACGCGGGAGCCGAGGGCCTGGTACGCGCCGGCGAACTCGGCGCCGGTGACGCCGGAGCCGACCACGATGAGCTCCTCGGGGAGCTCCTCCAGGTCGTAGACCTGGGTCCAGTTCAGGATGCGCTCCCCGTCGGGCATCGCGTCCGGGATCTCACGCGGGTGGCCGCCGGTCGCGATCAGCACGGCGTCGGCGGTCAGGATCGTCTCGGTGCCGTCGGCGGCGGTGACGATGACGTCCCGCGTGCCGTCGATGCCCTGCGGGCCGCCGAGCTTGCCGCGGCCGCGGATGACGCGGGCGCCGGCCCGGGTCACGGAGGCGGTGATGTCGTGCGACTGGGCGAGCGCGAGGCGCTTGACGCGCCGGTTCACCTTGCCGAGGTCCACACCGACGACGCGCGCGGCCTGCTCCAGCGGCGGGGTGTCGTCCGCGACGACGATGCCGAGCTCTTCGTACGACGAGTCGAAGGTCGTCATGACCTCGGCGGTCGCGATGAGCGTCTTGGAGGGCACGCAGTCGGTCAGCACCGAAGCCCCGCCGAGACCGTCGCAGTCCACGACGGTCACCTCCGCGCCGAGCTGGGCCCCCACCAGGGCTGCCTCATACCCGCCGGGTCCGCCGCCGATGATCACGATCCGGGTCACGAAAAGTCCGCCTCACGTCTACCCGGCCGGCTGCCGCCCCGGCCGGTGTTCCGGGGGGTCTCCCCGGGGGATGCATTCCGTGCCCCATTGTCCCGCACGCATCAAGGTGCTTCTCCCCCGGTCCCGCCATCCGGGACCACGGCCGGGCACGCGTGCACCCGTGCCCCTCCCGTACCCTCGGACCCATGTCGCTCTACGCCGCGTACGCCGGCAACCTCGACCCGCGGCTGATGACGCGCCGCGCCCCGCATTCGCCGCTGCGCGGCACGGGCTGGATCAACGACTGGCGGCTGACCTTCGGCGGCGAGCAGATGGGCTGGGAGGGCGCGCTCGCCACGATCGTGGAAGCCCCGCGCCACCAGGTCTTCGTCGCCCTGTACGACATCGCGCCGCTGGACGAGGACTCGATGGACCGCTGGGAGGGCGTGGGCCTCGACATCTACCGCCGCATGCGCATCCGCGTCCACACGTTGGACGGCGAGGAGGCGGCCTGGTGCTACGTCCTCAACGGCTACGAGGGCGGCCTGCCGTCCGCCCGCTACCTGGGCGAGATCGCCGACGCGGCCGAGTCCGCGGGCGCCCCGCACGACTACGTGATGGAACTCCGCAAGCGACCGTGTTAGCCGGGCACGGAGGACCACCGCTGCGCGGAGCTTCGCGGGCCGACCACACCCGCGCCTCAGACGCCGGCGGGGCCGGCATTGCGCTCGCCGACGGCATCAGCCAAATCCAGCCCCGCCGGCGTTTGAGGCGCGGGGTCTGGGGCGGAGCCCCAGCAGTGGCGCCGCGCGGGCGACCCCGTACCGCCCGTCCCGGAACGATTCGGTGGAAACGACAAGGCAACGATCCGAACACCGTGAGCTGTGCCATCTACGCGCGTAGGCCAGGAGCGGCTACGCTCGTCCGCGTGAACGCATCTGTTACCGACCCCTTCGCCGCCGCCGACGCCGCCGCCGCCCGCCTGCGCGAGCTCACCGGCGTCGAATCCCACGATGTCGCCCTCGTCATGGGCTCCGGCTGGGCCCCCGCCGCCGAGGCGCTGGGCGCGCCCGAGGCCGAGTTCTCCGTCACCGAGCTGCCGGGCTTCCCGCCGCCCGCCGTCGAGGGCCACGGCGGCAAGATCCGCTCGTACAAGATCGGCGACAAGCGCGCGCTGCTCTTCCTCGGCCGGACCCACTACTACGAGGGCCGCGGCGTCGCCGCCGTCGCCCACGGCGTGCGCACGGCCGTCGCGGCCGGCTGCAAGACCGTCGTCCTGACCAACGGCTGCGGCGGTCTGCGCGAGGGCATGAAGCCCGGCCAGCCGGTCCTGATCAGCGACCACCTCAACCTGACGGCCACCTCGCCGATCGTCGGCGCGAACTTCGTGGACCTGACCAACCTGTACTCGCCGAAGCTGCGCGCGATGTGCAAGGAGATCGACCCGACCCTCGAAGAGGGCGTCTACGTCCAGTTCCCCGGCCCGCACTACGAGACCCCGGCCGAGATCAACATGATCCGCGTCATGGGCGCCGACCTGGTCGGCATGTCCACCGTGCTGGAGGCCATCGCAGCCCGTGAGGCCGGCGCCGACGTACTGGGCATCTCCCTGGTCACCAACCTGGCGGCGGGCCTGTCCGGCGAGCCGCTGAACCACGAAGAGGTCCTCCAGGCGGGCCGCGACTCGGCCGCCCGCATGGGCACGCTGCTGACGCAGGTCCTCGCCCGCATCTGATCGACGTACGAGGTCACGAGAGGCCACGAGAGGTAAGGCGGAAGCAGTGCAGGAACAGGACGACCTGATCACCCGGGCCCAGGCCTGGTTGGCGGAGGACCCCGACGCGGAGACGGCGGCCGAGCTCGCCGCGCTCATCGAGGCGGGCGACACGGCCGAACTCGCGGACCGGTTCTCCGGCACCCTGCAGTTCGGCACGGCCGGACTGCGCGGCGAGATCGGCGCGGGCCCGATGCGGATGAACCGCTCCGTGGTCATCCGGGCCGCGGCGGGCCTCGCGGCCTACCTGAAGGCCCAGGGCCACGACGGCGGCCTGGTCGTCGTCGGCTACGACGCGCGCTACAAGTCCGCGGACTTCGCCCGCGACACGGCGGCCGTGATGACCGGCGCCGGGCTGCGCGCGGCCGTCCTGCCCCGACCGCTGCCCACGCCCGTCCTCGCGTACGCCATAAGGCACCTGGGCGCCGTCGCCGGCGTCGAGGTGACCGCGAGCCACAACCCGCCCCGGGACAACGGCTACAAGGTCTACCTCGGCGACGGCTCGCAGATCGTGTCCCCCGCGGACGCCGAGATCGCGGGCCACATCGCCCGCGTGACGACGCTCGACTCGGTCGAGCGCCCCAAGGACGGCTGGCTGCAGCTGGACGAAGAGGTCCTGGAGGCCTACCTGGCCCGTACGGACGCCGTCCTGACCCCCGGCTCCCCCCGGGGCGTGCGGACCGTCTACACGGCCATGCACGGCGTCGGCAAGGACGTCGTCATGGCGGCCTTCGCCCGCCACGGCTTCCCGACGCCGGTCCTGGTCGCGGAGCAGGCGGAGCCCGACCCGGCCTTCCCCACGGTCGCCTTCCCCAACCCGGAGGAGCCGGGCGCGATGGACCTGGCCTTCGCGAAGGCCGCCGAGGTCCAGCCGGACATCGTGATCGCGAACGACCCGGACGCGGACCGCTGCGCGGTGGCGGTGCCCGACAACGGCGGCTGGCGGATGCTGCGCGGCGACGAGGTCGGCGCGCTGCTGGCCGAGCACCTCGTCCACAAGGGCGCGCAGGGCACGTTCGCGGAGTCCATCGTCTCCTCCAGCCTGCTGGGCCGGATCGCGGAGGCGGCGGGCCTGCCGTACGAGGAGACCCTCACGGGCTTCAAGTGGATCTCCCGCGTGGAGGGCCTGCGCTACGGGTACGAGGAGGCGCTCGGCTACTGCGTGGACCCCGAGGGCGTCCGCGACAAGGACGGCATCACCGCCGCCCTGCTGGTGGCGGAACTCGCCTCGGAGCTCAAGGAGCAGGGCCGCACCCTGACCGACCTGCTGGACGACCTGGCGATGGCCCACGGCCTGCACGCCACGGACCAGCTGTCGGTCCGCGTCTCGGACCTGTCGGTCATCGCCTCGGCGATGGCGCAGCTCCGGGCGGAGCCCCCGACCTCGCTGGCGGGCCTGCGCGTGGTCTCGGCGGAGGACCTCGCGGTCGGCTCGGCCGCGCTCCCGCCGACGGACGGCCTCCGCTACTACCTCGACGGCGACTACAAGGCCCGGGTGATCGTCCGCCCGTCGGGCACGGAGCCGAAGCTGAAGTGCTACCTGGAGGTGGTGGTCCCGGTCCCCGAGGCCTCCGACCTCGCCTCGTCCCGCGCGCGCGGCCAGGAGATCCTGGACGCCGTCAAGAAGGACCTGGCGGTCGCGGCGGGCATCTGACGCCTCCGCCCGCACGCACGGCCCCTTGGCCCCCTGAGCCCCATGGCTCGGGGGGCCGTTGGCGTATGGGGGTGCGGTACGGGGCTCGTGGCGCGGGCCCGCTATCTCCCCCTCGACCTACCGGGCGCGTGCGGCGTTTGCCCACCCGCCCCCGGGCGCGGGCCCGGGGGACGGGACGGGTGCACGCGGGGGCGGGACTCCTGCCCCTGCGGGCGCCCGCTCGCGGCGGTGGGGGCGGGGGCGGGCCGTCCTGTCCCCCCGGACCCGCGCCCGGGGGCGGGTGGGCAAACATCGCACGCGCCCGGCGCCTTGAGGGTCCGCGCCATCAGCCCCGTACAAGCACCCCCGTCAGCGCGGTGAGACCCCCGCGGAGGCGGACGGGAGGACCACGTCGCCCAGGGTCGGGACCGACTCCGGGCGGGAGCGGACCGCGTCCGTGCACTCCCACGTGCGCGGCGGATCCGCGTCCGGCCCGCCCAGCGTCACCGGCCCCGGACCCGCCGAGATGGCCTCGTTGCCCGCCAGCGTGCACACCAGCTGGGACAGCGCCACCGGCGGCAGGTCCTCCGGCTTGCGGCTCAGCCGTACCGTGCCCGCCGGGTCCCCCGGCCTCGGCGGGGTGGCCGTCAGTTCCTCCGGGACCCCGGTGGTGAAGCCGGCGTCCCGTTCCTCCGCGGACGGCGGCTTCTCCAACGCCTCCAGCAGCGCCTGCGCGACGAGCGCCACGGGGTCCTTCAGGGCCCCGCGCTTCTCGGGCATCGGGACCACCCGGTCCACGCCGACCAGCTGCGATCCGCAGACCAGTTCCACCGTGGCCCGGAAGCCCTGCACCCCGCTCTGCGCGCTCGGCTGCGCCGGCGTGTCGCACGACACCCGCGAGGGCGCCGCGCCGACGTCCACCGGAACGGTCGTCGCCCGGATCCCGCATCCCGTCGACGTCGCGGCCACGAGAAGCAGCGCGGCAACCGGCAGAGCCCTACGCATCCTGCTCACCCGCGAGCACCTTCCCCACGTCCACGGGCAGCCGCAGCGTGAACAGCGCCCCGCCCCCGGCCACGTTGGCGGCGGTGATGTCGCCGCCGTGAATGTGCGCGTTCTCCATGGCGATCGACAGGCCGAGCCCGCTGCCGTCCGACTTCGGCCGGGACGCGCTCGCCTTGTAGAAGCGGTCGAAGACGTGCGGCAGGACCTCCTCCGGGATGCCCGGACCGTTGTCCTGGACCGCGATCACCAGCCACTCGCCCTCCACGGACACCGACACGCGCACCGGCGAGCCGCCGTGCTTGAGCGCGTTGCCGATCAGGTTGGCGAGGATGACGTCGAGGCGGCGCGGGTCGAGCCGCGCCACGATGTCGCGTTCGGCGTCGAGTTCGACCGCGTCGAGCCAGGCCCGTGCGTCGATGCAGGCCGTGACCTGGTCGGCGACGTTGACGTCGTCCAGCACCAGCTTGGCCGTTCCCGCGTCGAAGCGGGTGACCTCCATCAGGTTCTCCACCAGGTCGTTGAGGCGGCGCGTCTCGCTGACGACCAGCGCCACCGCCGGTGCGATCATCGGATCGAGGTCGTCGACCTCTTCCTCCAGCACCTCGGCCACCGCCGTCAACGCGGTCAGCGGCGTGCGCAGTTCGTGGGACATGTCCGCGACGAAGCGCCGGCTCGCCTCCTCCCGCGCGCTCATGTCGGCGACCTTCTTCTCCAGCGCCTCCGCCGTCTTGTTGAAGGTGCGGGAGAGGTCCGCGAGTTCGTCCGTGCCCCGCACGTCGAGCCGGTGGTCCAGCTCGCCCTCGCCGAGCCGCCGCGCCGCGTCGCCGAGCCGCTGTACGGGCTTGAGCACGGTACGGGCCGCGGCCTGCGCGAGGAGCGCCGAGCCGAGCAGCGCGAGGCCCGTCGCGATGGTCAGCGACCAGGCGAGCGCGTTGAGGTCGTCCCGTTCCTGTGCGAGCGACTTGTACATGTAGCCGGTCGGTCCGCCGCCGACGATCCGCGTCCCGCCGACCAGGTACGGATTGCCCTGCGGCTTCGTGCGCTGCCAGTACATGTGGTACTCGGCGTCGTTCGCGGCGGTCGTCTTCTGACGGTCGTTCACCGCGTTCTGGAGCGACTTCGGTACCTCGGCCAGCCCGAACGCGTCGGGTCCGGCCGTGCCGACCACCTGACGGTGGTCCTTGGTCTCGTCCACCAACAGCACGCTGTACCCGGGGCTGCTGCCGGCCATCAGCTCCGCGGTGCGCTGCAGCTCGTCCGCCGTGGGGTCGGCGGGCAGGGCGGCGGCACGGTTCTGCATCTCCTGCCGGAAGTCGCCGAGGGCGGCGTCCTGGGTGCGGGTGAGGACCGCCTCCCGGTTGAGCCAGTACGCGATCCCGGAGGCGGAGACCGCGGCCGTCAGTGCGACCAGTGCGAAGACGATGAGGAGCCGCAGCCGCAGGCTGGTCCAGCGCCGGCCCGCGAGCAGCGCCCGGATCACTGCGGGGAGTCCAGGCGGTAGCCGACGCCGCGGACGGTACGGATCAAGGTGGGCGAGGACGGCACGTCCTCGACCTTGGCGCGCAGCCGCTGCACGCAGGCGTCGACGAGCCGCGAGTCGCCGAGGTAGTCGTGCTCCCAGACGAGGCGGAGCAGTTGCTGGCGCGAGAGCGCCTGACCCGGCCGGCGGCTCAGCTCCAGGAGCAGCCGCAGCTCGGTCGGGGTGAGCTGGAGGTCCTCGCCGTTCTTCGTCACCGTCATGGCGGCGCGGTCGATGACGAGGGAGCCGAAGCTCGCCGAGTCACTGGACTCGCGTTCGCCGCGGCGCAGCACGGCCCGGATGCGGGCGTCGAGGACCCGGCCCTGGACGGGCTTGACCACGTAGTCGTCGGCTCCGGACTCCAGCCCGACGACCACGTCGATGTCGTCGCTGCGCGCGGTGAGCAGGATGATCGGCAGCTGGTCGGTGCGCCGGATCCGCCGGCACACCTCGAAGCCGTCGATCCCGGGCAGCATCACGTCCAGCACGATCAGATCCGGCCGCTGCTCGCGCAGCAGTTTCAGGCCGTCCTCGCCCGTCGCCGCGGTGGCCACACGGTGGCCCTGGCGAGACAGGGAGAGTTCGAGGGCCGTGCGGATGGCGTCGTCGTCCTCGATCAGCAACAGGAAAGGCACGGGCTCATTCTGTCCCATCGGCCGTCGGGAGTTCGACCGTCGGGAGGACGCGATCCTCACGAAGATCCCCCGGGGGTCGCCGACAGGCCGTCCGGAGTTCGCTGTGACAGGGCTGTGACAGTCGACGGACACCCCGGTTAAGTCGGCGGGGCAGTCTTCTACCAACGCACCAACGGACCGAAGCAGACACACTCCACGACGGGGAGGCGCGAGATGAACACGCTGCACAGCACCACGACCAGCGCGGTTGTCACGCGGCTGCACGATGTGAACCGCCGGGCGGGTGTCCGTACGGTGACGGTCGCTCGTCCTCGGCCGGCGCACGTCGTAGCCATTGACGCTCAGAAGTACGAGACGGTTCCCGCACAGCGCACCCCGTCCTCGACGTCCGAGGCGGAGTTCACGGCGTACGTCCAGGAGCGGCGGGCCGCCCTGTACGCGACGGCCTTCCACCTCACCGGCGACCGCCACGAGGCCGAGGACCTGTTGCAGAGCGCGTTGTTCTCCACGTACCGCGCCTGGGACCGGATCAGCGACAAGGCTGCCGTCGGCGGCTACCTGCGGCGGACCATGACGAACCTGCACATCAGCGCGTGGCGTCGGCGGAAGCTGAACGAGTACCCGACGGAGGAGCTGCCGGAGACGGCCTCCGACACGGACGCGATGCGCGGTACGGAACTGCGCGCGGTGCTGTGGCAGGCGCTGGCCCGGATCCCGGAGCCGCAGCGCACGATGCTGGTGCTGCGCTACTACGAGGGCCGCACGGACCCGGAGATCGCGGAGATCCTCGGGATCAGCGTCGGCACGGTGAAGTCCAGCATCTGGCGCTCGCTGCGGCGCCTGCGCGAGGACGAGGCGCTGAGCTTCGGCGCCGACGAGGCGGAGTCCTTCGAGGAGCTCGTCGCCTGACGGACCAACGGCCGGGGGGCCGTCCTACGGGGGTGGGGCGGTGGCCATGGGGGGAAAGCGCGGGATCGGTCGGCCGGGGGTCCGACTGATCCCGCGCTTTCGTGTGCGCGAGATCAGCAGTCCACCCCGCCTCCGAGCTGCCGTCCGCGGAGCCCCGGCAAGGGTGGCGCGGACGGGCCGGCGGGGCTACGCCGGGGCGGTGGTGCGGTGGCGGCCTGCTGCGGCGGCCGCGAGGCGGCCCAGCGCCTCGTCGCGGCCGCAGGCGTGCGCGCCCAGCGCGGTGTGCCGGGCGACGATGCCGCGCTCGGCCCGCATCAGTCGCCAGCCCCTGCGCAGCAGGAACGGCACCGACTTGCGGCCCTCGCGCAGATCGCGGGCGAGGCGGCGGCGGAAGGTGGTCGAGGGGCGGCCCCGCAGGCAGATCGCGTCGGCCAGCAGGCCCAGCTCCTGACAGCGGGCCGCGATGTCGGCGGCGAAGATCCCCTCGGCGATGAACAGCGGCGTGCGCGGCGAGCGCGAGATGTCCAGCGTCTCGGTCCCGGTCCGCGAGGAGGTGGCGATGTCGTACACCGGCACCTGCGTGCGTCCCGCCGCGCACAGCTCCTCGATCGCGGCGACGGCCGCGTTCGCGTCCCACGACAGCGGGGAGTCCCAGTCGATGTCGGAGCTGCCCTCGACCAGGGGGAGGGTGGGGTCGTCGCCGTCCTTGTAGAAGTCGTCGAGGCGCAGCACGGGCAGCCCGGAGCGGGCGGCCAGTACGGATTTTCCGGAGCCCGACGGACCGGTCAGCAGGACGACTCGGGTCGGCGAAGGAGAAGAACAGCTCACGGGACACCAGTCTGAACCATTCCCCCGGGTAGGGGATCCTCCCGGTGGCCGGTTGGTATCGAGTATCACACCTCGACTACGCTGCGTGCGCACGCGACTACCACCTAAGCACCTCAGGGCGGGATCCCCATGGCACGTCACGCAGCCCCTTCCGTACCGAACCGGCTCCGCAGCGCGGGTCTGACCGTCTCGATGGCCGGTGCGGCCCTGGCGATGGCCGCCGGGGGTGCGCAGGCCGGTGAGCTCGACGTGCCGGCGGCGCTGTCCGGGGTCGCGAACCCGATCGCGAACCTCAAGGTGAACCCGCTCGCGAACACCGGCGTGGACCCGCTCGACAACGGGGTCGCCACCAAGGTCGCGGACTTCCCGTCCGTCGGTACGGGCATGGTCACCGGCAGCCTGACCCGTGGCTCCTCGGTCGGCGAGCTGCCGACCGCCGCCGTGTCCTCGCTGCTCGGGCCGGTGCTCCCGCAGAAGTAGGTACGGGAAGGCCCCGACAGCGCGGGGGATTGCTGCCGGGGCCGGTCTCACGGAGCGGGTCCTAGTACGAGGACCCGCCCGAGCCCAGCGAACCCGTGGGGTGCCAGACGGTCTTGGTCTCCAGGAAGGCCGTCATGCGCGCCGTGCCCGGGTCCGCGCTCCAGTCGTCCACAGGCTGTGGACGCAGGACGCGCTTGAGGTTGTCCGCCGCGGCGATCTCCAGCTCCTTGGCCAGCGCCACGTCGGCGCCCGCCAGGTCGATCGCGTTGACGTCCTGGTGGGACGCCAGGTGCGGGCCCATCTCGGCGGCCTTGCCGGACAGGATGTTGACCACGCCGCCCGGCAGGTCGGAGGTGGCCAGCACCTCGCCCAGGGAGAGGGCGGGGAGCGGGGACTTCTCCGAGGTGATCACGACGGCCGTGTTGCCGGTCGCGATGACCGGGGCGATCACCGAGATCAGGCCCAGGAACGAGGAGTCCTGGGGGGCGATGACCGTGACGACGCCGGTCGGCTCCGGGGTGGAGAGGTTGAAGAACGGGCCCGCGACCGGGTTGGCCCCGCCCACGATCTGGCCGATCTTGTCGGTCCAGCCCGCGTACCAGACCCAGCGGTCGATGGCCGCGTCGACGACCGCGCCGGCCTTCGACTTGGACAGTCCTTCGGCCTCGCCGACCTCGCGGACGAACTGCTCCCGGCGGCCCTCCAGCATCTCGGCGATGCGGTAGAGGATCTGCCCGCGGTTGTACGCGGTCGCGCCCGCCCAGCCGCCGAAGGCCTTGCGCGCGGCCACGACGGCGTCACGCGCGTCCTTGCGGGAGGACAGCGGGGCGTTGGCCAGCCAGTTGCCCTTGGAGTCCGTCACTTCGTACACCCGGCCGCTCTCGGAGCGGGGGAACTTGCCCCCGACGTACAGCTTGTAGGTCTTGAAGACGTTCAGACGGGTCGTCGACTCAGACATCGAGGTAGCCCTCCAGGCCGTGGCGACCGCCCTCGCGGCCGAAGCCCGACTCCTTGTATCCGCCGAAGGGCGAGGTCGGGTCGAACTTGTTGAACGTGTTGGCCCAGACGACACCCGCGCGGAGCTTGCCCGCGACCGCGAGGATGCGGGAGCCCTTCTCCGTCCAGATGCCGGCCGACAGGCCGTACTGGCTGTTGTTGGCCTTGGCGACGGCCTCGTCGGGCGTACGGAAGGTCAGCACGGACAGCACCGGACCGAAGATCTCGTCACGGGCCACGGTGTGCGCCTGGGTGACGTTCGTGAAGAGCGTCGGGGCGAACCAGTAGCCGGCGGACGGCAGCTCGCACGCCGGGGACCAGCGCTCGGCGCCCTCGGCCTCGCCGGTCTCCGCGAGCGCGGTGATCCGGGCGAGCTGCTCGGCGGAGTTGATCGCGCCGATGTCGGTGTTCTTGTCGAGCGGGTCGCCGAGGCGCAGGGTGGACAGGCGGCGCTTGAGGCTGTCCAGCAGCTCGTCGTGGATCGACTCCTGGACCAGCAGACGGGAGCCCGCGCAGCAGACCTGGCCCTGGTTGAAGAAGATGCCGTTGACGATGCCTTCGACGGCCTGGTCGATGGGGGCGTCGTCGAAGACGATGTTGGCGCCCTTGCCGCCCAGCTCCAGGGTGACCTTCTTGTCGGTGCCGGCGACGTGGCGGGCGATCTTCTTGCCCACGGCGGTCGAGCCGGTGAAGGCGACCTTGTTGACGTCCGGGTGCTCGACGAGGGCCGCGCCCGCGTCGCCGTAACCGGTGAGGATGTTGACGACGCCCTTGGGCAGGCCCGCCTGGCGGCAGATGTCCGCGAAGAACAGCGCCGAGAGGGGGGTCGTCTCGGCCGGCTTCAGCACGACCGTGTTGCCGGTGGCGAGCGCCGGGGCGATCTTCCACGCGAGCATCAGGAGCGGGAAGTTCCACGGGATGACCTGGCCGGCCACGCCGAGGGGGCGCGGGTTCGGGCCGTAGCCCGCGTGGTCGAGCTTGTCGGCCCAGCCCGCGTAGTAGAAGAAGTGCGCGGCGACCAGCGGGAGGTCCGCGTCGCGGGTCTCCTTGATCGGCTTGCCGTTGTCCAGGGTCTCCAGGACGGCGAGCTCCCGGCTGCGCTCCTGGATGATCCGGGCGATGCGGAAGAGGTACTTGGCGCGCTCGGAGCCCGGCAGCGCGGACCACTTCTCGAAGGCCTTGCGGGCGGCCTTCACGGCGCGGTCCACGTCTGCGGCGCCCGCCTGGGCGACCTCGGCGAGGACCTCCTCGGAGGACGGCGAGACGGTCTTGAAGACCTTGCCGTCGGCGGCGTCGGTGAACTCACCGTCGATGAAGAGCCCGTAGGAGGGGGCGATGTCGACGACCGAGCGGGACTCGGGAGCCGGTGCGTACTCGAAAACAGATGCCATGGTGATCAGTCCACCGTCACGTAGTCGGGACCGGAGTAACGGCCGGTGCTCAGCTTCTGGCGCTGCATCAACAGGTCGTTGAGCAGGCTGGAGGCGCCGAAGCGGAACCAGTGGTTGCTCAGCCAGTCCTCGCCCACGGTCTCGTTGACCAGGACCAGGAACTTGATCGCGTCCTTGGTGGTCCGGATGCCGCCGGCCGGCTTCACGCCGATCTGGATTCCAGTCTGCGCCCGGAAGTCGCGTACGGCTTCGAGCATGAGCAGGGTGTTCGCCGGGGTGGCGTTGACCCCCACCTTGCCGGTCGACGTCTTGATGAAGTCGGCGCCCGCGAGCATGCCGATCCAGGAGGCGCGGCGGATGTTGTCGTAGGTCGACAGCTCGCCGGTCTCGAAGATGACCTTGAGGCGGGCCTCGCTGCCGTCGGGGCGGACGCAGGCCTCCTTGATGGCCTTGATCAGCTCGTACGTCTCCAGGTAGCGGCCGGCGAGGAAGGCGCCACGGTCGATGACCATGTCGATCTCGTCGGCGCCGGCGGCGACGGCGTCACGGGTGTCCGCGAGCTTGACGGGCAGCGCGGCGCGGCCGGCCGGGAAGGCCGTGGCGACGGAGGCGACCTTGACGTCGGCGCCGTTCAGGGCGTCCTTCGCGGTGGCCACCATGTCGGGATAGACACAGACGGCGGCCGTCATCGGGGTCGTACGGTCGGTCGGATCGGGATTGACGGCCTTGGCGGAGAGCGCCCGGACCTTGCCCGGGGTGTCCGCGCCTTCGAGCGTCGTCAGGTCGATCATCGAGATGGCCAGGTCGATGGCGTACGCCTTGGCCGTCGTCTTGATCGAACGGGTGCCGAGGGAGGCCGCGCGGGCCTCCAGGCCGACAGCGTCTACGCCGGGCAGCCCGTGCAGGAAGCGGCGCAGCGCACTGTCGGACGTCGTCACGTCAGCGAATGCGGTGAGGGTGGTGGGCATGGTCACCACATGAGCATATCTACGCGCGTAGCGACCTGTCACCCCCTCCCCCGAATCCGATCGGAATCGAGCGCCCCGCTTGTTGTTACGGCCATGACAGAAGCCTGGCCGGCGGCGGAACGGTCCGAGGTGCCGTCCGTGGTCGACGGTGACAAGATCGGCTGGTACGCCACCGCCCGGACAACACCATCCCGTACGCCGATCTCGTCGACCGGCCCGAAAGGGATCTCCAGGAGTCGTCATGCGTACCGCCGTTCGATCCGCCATCACGGCCGCCGTGATGGCGGGCGCGCTCCTCGCGCCGGCCGCGGGCCCGTACGCTGCCGCACCGCCGAAGCCGGCTTCCGTCCCCTGCGTCTCGGAGGTCGAGCAGGTCCAGGTGGGCGCGGGCGCCGTCGCCGAGCTGACGATGTCCTCGAAGGGCCCGAAGGCGGTCGTGCACGGCGTCGCCCCGATCGACACCTGGTCGGAGACGCTGGACCGGGCCCGCCCCAAGGGGTCGGACGCGTTCTTCCTGCGCATCGCGAACCCGAGCGGCGCCAAGCCGGTCTTCGAGTGGAGGACCCAGGGCGGCAGCGACGTCCCGGTCGGCAAGGCCTCCTTCCCAGCGCTGCCCAAGGGCTGCACGCTCGACTACGAGGTCGTGGAGGAGCGGTCGCGGGCGCCCGCGCCGAGCGGCTGACCTGGTACGACCCGTGGCCCAAGCCTTCGACGGGCCGTCCTCGCGACGGCTCGCCCCCGCTCCGATCTCGTGGGCTGAGACGGCGTGGGGCAGAATCGACCGCATGAGCAGCCAGCAGCCTCCCGACGAACCGGTGTACGACGACCGGGTCTACCGCTCCTCCATGTCCGTGGTCACCGGGGTGCTGCTGCTGGCACTGACCGCGTGGCTGTGCGGGGACGCGGTGGTGCGCGGTGCGGGGAACACCCCGTGGATCGCGCTGGCGGTGGCGCTGTGCGCCGTACCGCTGATCGTGGCGTTCACGATCCGCCCGGCCGTCTTCGCCAATGACGACCGGATGCGCGTACGGAACCCCTTCCGGGTCATCGAACTGCCCTGGGCGGCCGTGGACGCCGTACGCGCCGGGTACTCGGCGGAGGTGCTGGCCGAGGGGGCGAAGTACCAGCTCTGGTCGGTGCCCGTCTCGCTGAGGGAGCGCAAGCGGGCGAGCCGGCAGCAGCTCAGCCGCCGCGGCGGGCTCACCGGGCGCGGGCTGAGCGCCCCCGACGAGAACACCGCGGGCCCGGCCACCCCCGCCGCCCCGCAGCGGGCCAAGGCCGACCAGGTCGTGGACGAGCTACGGGAACTGGCGGAGCGCGGTGCCGCGCGGGCCGGCGCTCAGGGTTCCGTGCGGGTGCACTGGTCGTACGAGGTCATCGCGCCGGCCGTGGCCGGAGCGGTGCTGCTGATCGTGCTGCTCGCCATCAGCTGATCCCGCGACGGCGGCGGCCGTGGCCTCGCAGCCCACCTCGATGTCGGCGCCGGCTTCGCCGTCACAGTCGTCCGTACCGGTCCCGCCGATGAGCGTGTCGTTGGCCGGTCCGCCGCGCAGGAAGTCGTCGCCCGATCCGCCGAGGACCTTGTCCCTGCCCCCGGGGCCCGGGCTTCCGCCCTGGCTGTTGTAGTTGTCGGCGTAGACCCTGTCATTGCCGCTTCGGCCGTCGATCACGTCGTCGCCCGCGGTCGCTCCCGTCGGGTCGCCGAAGAAGCTGTCCCCGATGATCTCCTCGTTGAACTCCTCGGGCCCGGTACCGCCCGTGATCACGTCGTTCCCGGAGCCGATGGCCTTGCCGTAGAACGTCGCGTGATCGCCGCCTGCGCCAAAGCCCCCGTCGTCGCCCAGATTGATGTAGTCGTCACCACCCGCGCCGATCACGTCCCCGAAGACCGACTCACTGTCGCCGACCACGTAGCCGCCGTTTCCCGGCCCTTCGAGGAGGATGTCGTCCGCGGCGCCCGTCGCCCCGTAGAAGCCGACCGCGTCTCCGGTGATCACGTCACTGCCACCACCGCCCTCGATGCGGTCGGGGGCGGCCCCGGTCGCATAGTCGGCCAGGCTGTCACCGGTGATCTGGTCGGTCTCGTCCCCGCCGTAGATCAGGTCGGACGACGCGCCTTCCGCGTAGCCCTGGACGACCGCGTGGTCGCCGATGATGACGTCGAAATCGGGGCCTCCGTACAGCCGGTCGCGGCCCGTGGCGGTCTTGAGGGGCTGCTCCTGGGGGGCCGTGAAGGCCCGGTCGTCCCCGACGAGCCCGTCTTCACCGGCGCCTCCGTCGAGCCGGTCGTCGCCGGGTCCACCGGACAGGCGGTCGTCGCCGGCGCCACCGGTCAGGGTGTCGTCGCCGCCGAGGCCGCAGATCCTGTCGTTGCCGCCCCCGCCGTCGATGACGTCGCGGCCGGGGGTGCCGATGATGACGTCGTTGCCGGGGGTGCCCACCGTGGTCGTCGCGACGGCGTCGAAGCAGGTGGGCGGGTCATCGGCGGCCTCGGCCGTGCCGAGGCCGACCAAGGCCGCGACCAGCACCTGCGTACTGACCGTCGCCACGATCATGCGGACGGCTCTGCGATCTCGGAGCATGGATGTTCCCCTTCCAGGAGTGTCGCGATCACTGTGCGTGATCCCCTGCGGCGCCCGGACAGGGCTCGTCGTCGACTGCGGGGATTTCATCCGATCGGATTCTCATACGTTCCTCATCGAGCCCGCCCGACCGGCGGAACCGGCGCCGCCGGATGGCGCGTCCTCGCAGGTGTGCAGCGCAATGAGGCCGGCGAAAGCACCGGCACCGCCCCCGCCGTCCCCCTTCGGCTCCGGCTCCTGGCCGGGGCCCTGCTGGCCGCCCATCTCCTGGTCGTGGGCTGGCTGACCCTCCGCCCGCTCGACGTGCCGTGGGCTGCGGCCCCCAATCTCTCCCCGCTGGAGGGGATCGGGGCGGACTTCGCCACCGGCCCCCTGGAAGGGCTCCGGCGGCTCGGGGAGGGCCTGGTCCTGCTGGCCCCGCTCGGGGTGCTGCTGCCGCTGGTCAGCGGGCAGCTCGCGCCGTCGGCACTGTCGGCATGGTCCTCGCTGGCCCGGACCGCCGCCGCGGGCGCGCTGGTCTCGGTGAGCATCGAGATGCTCCAGACCGCCGTCCCCGGGCAGGTCGTCGACGTGGACTCGGTGCTGCTGAACACCCTCGGCGTGCTGCTCGCGCACGTGGCCGTCGTACCGGCGCTGCGGGCGCGACTGCGCCGCTCACACGCCGCTTATCAGGGGGCGACCCCGAAAATTACCAGGGTCGGGCTCGGCCCCTGGACCGACGTCCTGTCGGCGGTTCCCCGGGAGTATTGAGGCATCGCAAGAACGCAAGAAAAAGCGATCCCGACGAAGGAGAACCCATGAGCGCCCTTGTCCGCCCCCGTGACGGCCGAATGATCGGCGGAGTGTGCGCCGGGCTGGCGCGCCGCTTCGGAATGTCGGCAAACACGATGCGCGTCATATTCGTCGCCTCCTGCCTGCTGCCCGGCCCGCAGTTCCTGATCTACCTGGCGCTGTGGCTGCTCCTGCCGAACGAGAAGTCCGCTTCCACCGCCTGGTGACGAACCGGGCACGGGGGGAGGAGGTCAGGCGGCCCGCTTGACCTTTTCCATCTGCTTGTCGGCCACTTCCTGCGGCACCCGCGCCTGCTGCTGGGCCGACGCCACATTGAGGGCCATCAGCCGGACGATGGTGTCGCCCTCGCGTACGACGACCAGGTGGACCTGCGCCGAGACGCCCTGGCCGGCCGCGGTCGTGGTCCAGCTGACGCTCTCGTCGCCGGTCGTGCGGTACTCGGCGGCCCGTACGTCGCGGTAGCCGGCTGTCTGCTTCTCGACGGTGGCGGAGAATCCCGTACCGCAGGCGGCCACGGCGGCCTTGAGCCGGGAGATCAGCGCCTTGGCGTCGCTCTCGGCGTACGAGCTGACGGAGGCGGAGACGGCCAGTCCGACCTGCTTCTGGGAGCCGATGCCCCGGTTGACGGTCTCGCGCGCGGCCGGGTCCGGCTTGTCGCCCATGATGTCGGCCAGCGGCTGGCAGGCCTTCTTGTCTGCCTGCGGCTGGCCGTCCGGGGCGTTCGGGTTCTTTCCCTGGGCGGAGATCTGGTAGCCGGCCAGATCGCCCTGCTCCAGCGCGGACCGCTCCAGCCCGCTCCCACCGGTCTTCGGCGTGGCCGAGCCCGCCGGGGCGGAGGCGGAGGTCGAGGCCGCGGGCGTGCCCGGGGACCCCTTCGGGTCCGGGCCCTTGCCGGTGGCGGGGGTGTCCGTACTGGTGCAACCCATCGCCGCGAACAGCAGGACGGGGACCAGCGCGACCATCGTCGCTCGTGCCTTCATGCGCATGACCGAGACCTCATACCCCGTGCGTCGGTGGGCAGTTGGCGATGATCGTGGCATACGACGCGACGTGGCGCCCACCCGGTCGAAAGGGTGTGCGCCACGTGTTCGCGCGTACGGATCAGGAGCCGAGACCGCTGAGCGGCAGACCGCCGACCAGGCCGGTCACCGGGGCGAGCGCGGCGGCCGGGTCGCTCGACTCGCCTTCCTGGGCGCCCATGTGCTGCTGGCTGGTCAGGCCCTGGACCGCGGTGGTGGCGGTGCCCAGCGTGTCGGTGAGACCGACGGCCGGAACGGCGGCCGAGGCGGTGCCGGCGGCGACAGCGGCGAAGGCGGCACCGAGGGCGGCGACACCGAGGGTCTTGGCAGACTTCTTCATGAAGGATCGTCCTTGCGACGGGGAATTGAGCGGCTCCGCAAACTAGTCACTTCAAACCCTGGCCCGCAAACATCATCAAATACGAGAAAGCGCCCGGGAATTGCCCCTCCCGGGCGCTTTCAGTACGTCACGCCATGGCCTAGACCGAGACGGAACCGCTGGTGGAGGCGGTCTGCTGGAAGAGCCACTCGGACTTCAGCTCCGCGTACCCCGGCTTGATCACTTCGTTGATCATGGCCAGTCGTTCATCGAAAGGAATGAACGCCGACTTCATCGCATTGACGGTGAACCACTGCATGTCGTCCAGCGAATAGCCGAAGGTGTCGACCAGGTGCTCGAACTCGCGGCTCATGCTGGTGCCGCTCATCAGGCGGTTGTCGGTGTTGACCGTGAGCCTGAAGTGCAGCTTCCGCAGCAGACCGATCGGGTGCTCGGCGTACGAGGCGGCCGCGGCCGTCTGCAGGTTCGAGGTCGGGCACATCTCCAGGGGGATGCGCTTGTCCCGGACGTACGAGGCCAGCCGGCCCAGCGTCACGGAGCCGTCGTCGGCGACCTCGATGTCGTCGATGATCCGCACGCCGTGACCGAGGCGGTCGGCGCCGCACCACTGCAGGGCCTGCCAGATCGACGGCAGGCCGAAGGCCTCGCCCGCGTGGATGGTGAAGTGGTTGTTCTCGCGCTTGAGGTACTCGAAGGCGTCGAGGTGGCGGGTGGGAGGGAACCCGGCCTCGGCGCCGGCGATGTCGAAGCCGACCACGCCGTTGTCGCGGTAGCGGTTGGCCAGCTCCGCGATCTCCAGCGCGCGGGCGGCGTGGCGCATCGCGGTCAGCAGGGCGCCGACGCGGATGCGGTGGCCGTTGGCCTTCGCGCGGCGCTCGCCCTCGCGGAAGCCCTCGTTCACGGCCTCCACGACCTCTTCGAGGGTCAGCCCCTGCTCCAGGTGCTGCTCGGGGGCGTAGCGGATCTCGGCGTACACGACGCCGTCCTCGGCCAGGTCCTCGGCGCATTCCGCGGCGACCCGGTACAGGGCCGCCTTGGTCTGCATGACCGCGCAGGTGTGCGCGAAGGTCTCCAGGTAACGCGGCAGGGAGCCGGAGTCGGCGGCTTCGCGGAACCAGATGCCGAGCTTGTCGGCGTCGGTCTCGGGAAGGTTCTCGTAACCGACCTCGTGGGCCAGCTCGATGATGGTCCCGGGGCGCAGTCCACCGTCGAGGTGATCGTGCAGGAGCACCTTCGGGGAGCGGCGGATCTGATCCGGGGTCGGCAGGGTAGGGGTCTCGCTCGTCATCTGGGCACTCTAGCTCCTACGCGCGTAGAGCGGGGTGCCGACGGGGGCCGCCGATATGTAACAGTGACCGCGCGGACGGATGGCGTACACCTCCGGGTCTGAGACTGTTCCGCCATGGCACAGCATGCGCCGCCGGCGCGCGGGGTCCGCCTGGGGCGGGCGGCCGGCGCGAACGGCTCGGTATCGACGGTCAGTGGTGTGGTGCTCCTGCTCCCCGGGGCGTCCAGGTTCTCCCCCGGCCCGCTGCGCCCGCTCGCGCGGGCGCTGGCCCGGGCGGGCGCGGCGGACGGGCTGGTGGCGCACACCGTCGTGCACGGCGGCGGGGCCGCCCGGGAGGAGCAGGCGCGGTGGGCCGCGGACGAGGTGGGGCGACGGTACGGGGACGTGCCGGTGTGCCTGGCCGGATACGACGCGGGGGGCCTGGCCGCGCTGCGGGCGGCGGGGCACGAGGCCGTCAACTCCGTTCTGGCGATGGCCCCTTCGTTAGGGGAAACGGCCGCCGGCGACTCCCCTGAACCGGTGAAACAGCTGTCGGGCCGGCAGGTGTTGATCGTGCACGGCACCAACGACCCGCGCAGCGACCCGGAGAGCTCGTTCCGGCTGGCGGCGCGAGCGAAGAAGGCGAATCGTTCTACCTGCCGGTTCGAAGTGCATTCGGACGGTCACGGACTGCGCGAGCACCGGGCGGAAGTGGTGGCACTGGCCGTGGACTTCGTCCTGGGCGCCCTGGGTTCCGGCCGGTACTCGCGGCCGGTGACGGACGCCCTCGCCGCTCCCCCGCCGCTGGGCCTGCGGATGCCGCTGGCCTCCGGCTTCGGGCGGTCGCTGCGGGGGTGAGCCGGGCGTCCCGGGCGTACCGTGAGGAATGGACTCGGGGTGATCGTCTCCCGGAGGGATGAGCCATGGCCGGAATGGTGCGCAGGAGCTTCGACAGCCCTGACGAGACACGGCCCTTCGTGGACAAGGGCAGGCTGGACCTGATCAACGCGGACGGCGGCCCCGTCGGGCGTGCGGTGTTCGAGCCGGGCTGGAAGTGGTCGGAGCACATCAAGCCGCTGGCCGGCACGGAGAGCTGCCAGTCCGCTCACACGGGATACGTGGTGAGCGGCCGCATGGTGGTCGTCATGGACGACGGCGAGCAGCAGGAGTACGGCCCCGGCGACTTCATGCAGGTGGCGCCCGGTCATGACGCCTGGGTCGTGGGCGACGAGCCCGCCGTCGCCGTGGACTGGACGGGCTTCGGGAACTACGCGAAGGCCCAGTAGGGCTGACCCGGCCGGCCTCGGGGAAGGGCGCCGGTGGTCGCGCCGGTCCGTCCGTACCCGCCGCTCCGCCCCCTCACGGTCGGATGGCACCGATGGAACCGGCGCGACCACCACGGTGTGCGCACCAGGACGGCCAGGGCCCCCGCCCCCGTCGGCTGTCCGCCGCTGCCGCGTACCGCGCTCCCCCCTCGCGCCGTCCTGCCACTGTGCCTCTTCGGCATATGCCGAATGCCTCGGAGGAGGGGTCGTCTTGCCGCCTTGCGGGAACACGAGGGGTTTACAGATCGACCCATACAGGGACGAATGTGGGCATGCCGACCGATGGAACCGGAGAGCCGGGGGAAGCCGGGGAACTGAGCCCCGCCGCCCGGCGGCTGTACGCGTACGCGGTCGAGCGGCACGCCTTTGACGCGGGGGAGGCGACGGAGGCGCTGGGCGTGCGCGCGGCCACCGCGATCACCGAGCTGGCCGCCGCGCACCTGCTCCAGCGGGCCCCGGGCTGCGGCCCCGAGCGGTGGAGCGCGGTCGCGCCCCGGGCGGCGGCGGCCCGGGCCCTGGCCCCGCTGACCCTGCTCGTACGGGAGACCCACGACGAGATGGACCGGCTGCGCGGACGGCTGGAGGCGCTGGTGCCCGCGTACGAGGCGGGGACCGCGCACCGGGACCTGAGCGCCTCGGGACGCCTGGAACTGGTCACGGACCTCGGGGCGGTACGGGGGCTGATCACGGAGCTGGTCGCGGCGTGCGAGCGCGAACTGCTGACCTCGCAGCCGGGGGGCGGCCGGCCGCTGGAGACGCTGGAGGAGGCGATCGGGCGGGACGAGTCGCTGCTGGCGCGCGGGGTCCGGATGCGGACGATCTACCAGCACACGGCCCGCTACTCGCGCCCCACGGCGGCGTACGTGGAGCGGGTGACGGCGCTGGGCGCGCAGGTGCGGACGCTGGGCGACGGGCTGATGCGGATGCTGGTCTTCGACGACCACACGGGCCTGATGGCGGTCCCGGACCGGACCGGGGCGGCGCTGGTGGTGCGGGAGCCGAACGTCGTGCACTTCATGACGGCGGCGTTCGAGCGGTCCTGGCTGGGGGCGGAGCCGTTCCCGAGCTCGGTGAGCCCGGAGGCGGCGCGGTCCATCTCGGACGAGCTGCGGCAGACGATCGTACGGCTGTTGTCGGAGGGGCTGGAGGACAAGGTGATCGCGCGGCGGTTGGGGATGTCCGAGCGGACGTGTCAGCGGCACATCGCGGAGATCATGCGGGCCGTCGGGGCCAAGTCGCGCTTCCAGGCGGGGTACTTGCTGGGGCCGCCGGCCGCCCCGGCTGCGCCGGACGCATCCGGGGCGCCTGAGGCTTGAGCCGGGCTTCGCCCGGACCCGGGGCTCCGCCCCAGACCCTGCGCCTCAAACGCCGGCGAGGCTGAATTCGCTACAGCTCGGGGATCAGCGCGCCCCGGCGGGAGAGCAGGAAGCGCTTGAACTCCGCCACCGGCGGGGTGTCCGGATGGCCGTCCAGCCAGGCGACGCCGATTTCGCGGACCGCGCGCGGGGCGGTGACCGTCAGTTCGACCACGCCGGGACGGGCCACGGCCGGCGGGGGCAGCAGGGCCACGCCCAGGCCGGCGGCGACCAGGCCGCGCAGGGTTTCGGCCTCCTCGCCCTCGAAGGCGACCCGGGGGGTGAAGCCGGCCTCCGCACACAGGTCGTCGGTGATGCGGCGCAGGCCGTAGCCCGCTTCCAGGGTGACGAAGGTTTCCTCGGCGGCCTCGGCGAGCCGGATGCGCTTGCGGCCGGCGAGCCGGTGGTCGTCGGGGACGACCAGGCGCAGGCGCTGTTCGTCGAGGCGGCGGGCGACGAGGTCGGGGGCGTCGGGCAGCGGCGAGGTGAGGCAGAGGTCGAGTTCGCCGGAGCGGAGCTTCTCCAGCATGGCCTCGCCGTAGTTCTGGACGAGGGAGAAGCGCACGCGCGGGTGGTCGGCGCGGAAGGCGCGGATGAGGCCGGGTACGGTCTCGGGGCCGAGGGTGTGCAGGAAGCCGAAGGCGACCTTGCCGAAGGCCGGGTCGGCGTCCTGCTGGACGGATTCGGCGGCGCGGGCGATGCCGTCGAGGGCCTGTTCGGCGGAGGCCAGGAAGGTGCGGCCGGCCGTGGTGAGGGCGACGGTGCGGCCCTTGCGGGCGAACAGCGTGACGCCCAGGTCCTCTTCGAGGCGGACCATCGCCCGGGAGAGGGTGGACTGCGGGACGCCCAACTCGTGCGCGGCGCGCGTGACGTGCTCGTGCCGGGCGACGGCCGCGAAGTACGCGAGGCGCGGGGCCAGCAGACGTGTCACGGACAAGTCTTCTTCGTAACGGTTCATAGACAGGCGCCGCCCTGAGCTGTGCTGATGCGTGAGTGGATTGATTATCGCGATTTCGTGCATTGGACGCATCAAAAAGACGGGCCTACGGTTTTCCCATGCCTCCCGCTCATACCGGGGCACCTGTCACCACGGGTGCCTCCACCCCGTCGTCCCCGGCCCGCCTGGATCACACCCGCGAACCCCACTCCCCCGGCCGCCCCGGCTACCGCCGGATGAGCCTCGCGCTCTTCGCCGCCGGACTCGCGACGTTCGCCCTCCTCTACTCCACCCAGGCACTGCTGCCCGCGATCTCCACCGGCTTCGGCGTGACGGCGGGTCAGGCCAGCTGGACGGTGTCCGCGGCCACCGGCGCGCTCGCGCTGTTCGTACTGCCGCTCAGCGCGCTGTCCGAGCGCTTCGGGCGGACCCGGATGATGACCTGCTCCATGGTGGTGGCCGTGGGCGTCGCGCTGCTGATCCCGCTCGCCCCGAGCCTGGAGTGGCTGATCGCACTGCGCGCCGTCCAGGGCGCGGCGATCGCCGGGATTCCGGCCTCCGCGATGGCGTACCTGGCGGAGGAGGTCAAGCCGAAGGCGCTCGTCGCCGCGATCGGCCTGTTCGTGGCGGGCAATTCCATCGGCGGCATGAGCGGCCGCCTCGTCACCGGCTGGGCCGCGCAGCTGTGGGGCTGGCGGGCCGGGCTGGGGGCCGTGGCGCTGATGTCGCTGGCCTGTGCGGTGGCGTTCCTGGTGCTGCTGCCCCGGGCGCGGTTCTTCCGGCCGGCGTCGCTGAACCCGCGCGCGGTGGGCCGTACCGTCGCCGGTCACCTGCGCGATCCGCTGCTGCTGCGGCTGTACGGGATCGGCGCGCTGTTCATGACCGTGTTCGGCGCGGTGTACACCGTCATCGGCTACCGCCTCGTCGAGGAGCCGTTCTCCCTCGGGCAGGGCGTGGTCGGGTCGATCTTCCTGATCTACCTGGTCGGTACGGTCTCCTCGGCGGCCGCCGGTCAGCTGGTGGCCCGGACGGGGCGGCGCGGTGCGCTGTACCTGGCGGTGACCACCACGGCGCTGGGGCTGCTGCTGTCGCTGTCCGAGTCGCTCGTCGCGATCCTGGTCGGGCTGGTCCTGATCACGGCGGGCTTCTTCGCGGGGCACGCGGTGGCCTCCTCGGCCGTGAGCCGGACGGCGAAGACGGGCCGGGCGCAGGCCTCCGCGCTCTACCAGTCGGCGTACTACCTGGGCTCCAGCGCGGGCGGCACCCTGGGCGCCCTCGCCTACCACTCGGCGGGCTGGGCGGCGACCGTGGGCATCGCACTGCTGGCCGTGCTCGGCGTCGTGTCGATCACCCTGTACGGGTCGCACGCGGCCCGTGCGGAGCGGCGGATGCCGGCGGCCGGGGCCGCGGCGGCCGCGCGCTGAGGACGCGCCCGACGGGCATGTCGGCCGTTCGGGCTGCCGTTGTCGGACCCCTCCGGTAGTTTCCGAAGTATCGGAGCTATCTGGGGGAAGGCCATCATGAGCGAGCTCGCGACGACACCGCAGGACCTCGATCTCGACGCGGCGATGGACCGGTACCGGGTCGAACTCACCGGCTACTGCTACCGGATGCTCGGCTCCTCCTTCGACGCCGAGGACGCCGTGCAGGACGCGTACATCCGTGCCTGGCGCAGCTACGAGAAGTTCGAGGGCCGGTCCTCGCTGCGGTCGTGGCTGTACCGGATCGCCACGAACGTGTGCCTGGACCTGCTGAAGGCAGGGGGCAAGCGGGCTCGCCCGATGGACCTCACCGCCCCGCAGCACCAGGCCTCCGCCGTGCTGAACGAGCGGTCCGAGGTGACCTGGCTGGAGCCGGTCCCGGACGGGCGGGTGCTGCCGCAGACCGCCGACCCGGCGGAGATGGCCCTCGCCAAGGAATCGGTGCGGTTGGCGTTCGTCGCGGCGCTGCAGCACCTGCCGGCGAAGCAGCGCGCCGTACTGATCCTGCGCGAGGTGCTGGCCTGGAAGGCGGACGAGGTCGCGGAGCTGCTGGAGACGACGGTGGCGTCGGTGAACAGCGCCCTACAGCGGGCGCGGGCCACCATGGCCGGCAGCCGGGTCCGCGAGACCGAATCCGCCGACCCGCTCGACGCGGACCAGGCGAAGCTGTTGGAGCAGTACCTGTCGGCCTTCGAGGCCTACGACATCACGCGGCTCGCCACCCTGCTCCACGAGGACGCGGTGCTCTCGATGCCGCCGTACGACCTGTGGATCCAGGGAATCCCGGACATCGCCGCCTGGCACCTGAACCAGGGCATAGGGTGCCAGGGCTCCCGCCTGATCCCGACGACGGCGAACGGCATGCCGGCCTTCGGCCAGTACCGGCCCCGGGAGGACGGCACGCCGGGTCACGTGCCGTGGGCGCTCCAGGTCCTGGAGGTCTCAGACGGCAAGATCGTCGGGCTCAACGCCTTCCTGGACACCGCCCGGTGGTTCCCGCTGTTCGGGCTCCCCGAGCAGCTCGACGAGGCCCACGAGGTCCAGTAGCGCGCGGTAGGCGGGGCCGACGCCGGTGACGGTGAGGGCCCCGCCGTGGCGGCGGGCGGTCAGCCGGAGCCTGGCCAGGACCTCCACGGCGGCCAGACCGGGCGCGGTGACGGCGCCGGCGTCGCATTCCACCGCCGTCGCCCCGTCCTCGTACAGCAGGGCCAGGCGGGCGCACAGCCGCGCGGTGTCCTGTGCGGTCGGGGCGGGTCCGGGCAGCACGAGTCGTCTGATCGTCACGTCGGGGTGACTCCCCGGCCTGCCGGATCTCATCGGCGGGCCCGCAGAATGGCCGGATGAAGCCTGCCTACTGGGACCCGGTGCCCTACGCCCGCCGGCTCGTTGCGCCCCGGACCCCTCGCTTTCCGGTGTTCAGCGGGGTCTGGGCCGAGCGGAACTGGCGCAACGTCCCCGGCCCCTTCTACGGGGCGGACACCGACTGCATGGAACTGGGACGGTGCGAGGCTCCGCGTCACGTCGCCTACGACGGCGACCACGAGTTCGTCTACCGCCAGCCGGTCAACGCCTTCGAGACCGAGGCCCTGGTGAGCGCCGCCCGGGTGGAGCTGTACCTCGGCTACGGCTGGGACGGCGAAGACCACTGGACCGTCGAAGCGGTCCGCGACTGGTGGCGGGACCGGCGGCGCGTCCGTGAATGGGCCTTGGCCGCCGCCGCCGAGCGGGACGCCGAAGACCCCGCATACTTCGTGCACCACCACGACGCCGGACAGGGCCTGCGTGACTTCGTCGCGTACATCGACGACGGCCTGGAGGCTTACCTGCGCGGCTACCTGTTCTGGCTGGAGCAGCGGCGCGAGCCGGGGCACGGCGAGGCCCTGCCGGGCCTGTGAAAAAACGTCGGGGGGGGTCCCGGCGGGGGGCCGGGGCGGCGGGCG